>DATBXH010000222.1:0-3857 GCA_036514375.1 Bacteroidales bacterium
AAGAAGAGGCGTTAAGTTTTGTGTGTGCCCAGAGCTTCGCGGTACCCATGTATAAATTTGATATCAAGAAGAATTTCATTATCTACAAGAAAAAAATCAATAAAACCTACGTGGAGCTTCTGAATAATAATTATTACGTTCACTTGAATTATATACCGCAGTTCGGATGCGAACATCCGGTATACGATGTTGTTTATGAAGTAACCATTAATGGCGGTATCGAATGCGTCTCAAAAGAACTACTTTACGAAGACCCTGCTACGGAAGGTTTATGTGTTGATTAGTTCAGCACAGAAAAAATAGTTTCAGTGTCTGAATTTTTCTTTTAGCAGATTTCAGATTTTAATTAACTTTATATAGATAACGAATTCTAACACTTAAAACTGTAAGCATCTGAGATTAGAACAAAATTTAAAATTACAGTAAATCTGCCTTTTCTTTAAGAAGGCTGAACATAATTGGAAGACATCAGGGTCATTGCTATTTTATTTGGGGACTTTTTATAGAAAATAAGTGTGTTATTGAAGCAATTTTAATATCATCTAAACGTTAACTATTAAACAGACTCAATATGGACTATCAGCTCAAATCCAAAGAAGAACTCATTGAAGAATTGAAAACATTACAACAGAATTATGATATCCTGAAAAAAAAGTTTGAAGAACCGGTAGCAAAATATAAGGTGCCGGGTGAATTGAAGAAAGAAGCCCTAAATCTGTATCGAATGCTGGCAGAGAATATCAAAGATATTGTCTGGATACTCGATGCCGAGACACTTTATTTCCGTTATGTAAGTCCATCAGTAGAAAGATTACGCGGATATACGCCGGAAGAGATTATTGCAAAGCCAATGAAGGAATCCCTCCTACCAGAGGCCGCCCAATATGTCACCAAACAAGTACAATTGCGGGTGGCTGACGTCCGGGCTGGCAGACAAATCCCGGAGTTCTTTACCAATGAGATTGAACAACCGTGCAAAAACGGTTCAACAGTTTGGACTGAGATCATTACCAGTTATTATATCAATACTGAAAATAACCATGTGGAAGTGTTGGGTGTAACGCGTGACATATCTGAACGGAAAAGGACGGAAGAAAACTTACGCCGGAGCGAAAGTAAATTCCGAAACATATATGAGAATGGGCCTTTTGGCATGGTTATGGCCAATCATGAGTTCCGATTTATCAATGCCAATACTCCTTTTTGCCTGATGACAGGCTATACTGAAAAGGAACTTCAGCAACTTACATTCAAGGATATCACTCATCCTGACGACATTGGTAAAGACGTTCTAAATATTAATAAATTACAGAACGGCGAAATCCCGGTTTATAAAACTGAAAAAAGGTACATTAAAAAGGATGGAAGTATCATTTGGGGAGCCCTCACAGTAACGGCCAACTATACGAACGACGGGCAGTTCTTATATAACCTTGCAGTAATTGAAGATATCACCAACAGAAAAAAAGCTGAAACTGCCTTATATGAAAATCAGCTTCTTTTAAAGGCTCAAAACGAAGAATATTTGGTTATTAATGAAGAGCTTCAGGAAAAAAACCTGGAATATGCTGCACTTAATGAAGAATATTATACTCAGAACGAGGATTTAATTAAAGCCAAGGAACATGCCGAACAAAGCGATCGTTTAAAAACAGCTTTCCTTCAAAATATGAGTCATGAGATTCGCACTCCCATGAACGCCATTATGGGTTTCTCCGAACTGCTGACAGAGCAATTCAATAACAAACCAAAGCTGGAACAGTATTCCAAAATTATCCACCAACGAAGTAGCGATCTCCTTGAGATTATTAACGGTATTCTTGATGTGGCAAAAATTGAAGCAGGTCAGGTACCGGTGAACATCGAAGAATGTAACCTTCCTTCGATGTTTTCGGAAATTGAACTTTTCTTCGAGGAACTCCAGGTTAAACAAAACAAACAACATATCGATTTTACTATTGAAATGGATTGCGGTCCGTCAAATCTGATTATTCTAACAGATAAAATAAAACTGAAACAGATTTTAATTAATCTGATCAGCAATGCCTTTAAATTTACCGAAGAAGGTCAGATTAAGGTAGGATGCAAACCCAATGACAACGATCAACTCCTGTTTTATGTTTTGGATACAGGCTCCGGTATACCCGAAGATAAAAAAGACTTTATTTTCGAACGGTTTACACAATTGGAACAAAACCGGAACCAGGTATTAGGAGGTACAGGATTAGGGCTCTCTATTGTGAAAGGACTGGTTGATTTACTCGGAGGCAATATCTGGCTCGAGTCGGAAGTCAGCAAAGGTTCTGTTTTCTATTTTACATGCCCGTACGAAAAGGCCGGACATCTTAATCCGGCAAATACGATTGATCGTTCGGGGAAATACAATTTCTCCGACAAGACGATCCTTATCGTTGAAGATAACGAATTCAATGCCGAATATCTTAAAGAAGCACTAAACGGAACAGGGATCAGAATTATCCACACTGTGTATGGCTCAGAGGCTATTCATCTATCGAAAACGCAATCATTGGATATCATACTGATGGATATCCGTCTTCCGGATATAGATGGTTATTCAGCCACGAAACTTATCAGGAAGGAAAAACCCGGATTAAAAATAATTGCACAAACAGCTTATGCTGTAAAGGAAGATAAAGAAAAGGCCCTGAAAGCCGGATGTAATGATTATCTGAGCAAACCAATCAGGCGGGATGAATTATTATCCATGATAAATGAGTACCTGTCAAAATGCGACCGGTAATTATAATTTAAGATCTGATCAGGAAACTAACGCCCTGCGAGCGTTTCCTTGGGAACCGGTTAATCAGGGGAACAAGTTTCCTGCTATCAATAAGAATTATACACTGCCTTCTTCTTTTCTTTTTTCTTAACATCATGAGAAATAGAAATTAGCGGTATGGTAAAATGAAATGTAGAGCCTTCAGAAGGTACAGATTCTACCCATATTTTGCCATTCAAAAGCGCAACAATGCCTTTGGAAATTGAAAGTCCCAGACCTGTGCCGCTAAATTGCCGTATCGTTGTGTTGTCGTCGACCTGCTGGAAAGGATGAAATATCATTTCCTGCTTACTCAATGGAATCCCAATACCAGTATCTTTTACAAAAAAATGGAGAGCATCGCTGCGATCTATGTTACACCCAAATTCAATAACTCCTTTAAAAGTAAATTTCATTGCATTGCTGAGCAGATTGTTCAAAATCTGTTTGAGCCTGGAGTTATCGGTTTTAATAAATACGTTTTCAAGCTTCTGATCCACTTTAAGTTTTATGGATATTTCTGATTTGTCCTTTTCCTTTGTCTTTCTCCGCAAATAATATTCATATAATTCCTTCATTAAACCGGAAAGAAGAAAATCCGATTCTTCAATTTTTAATTGACCAACTTCGATTTTGGAAATATCAAGAATATCATCCAGAATCCTCAGCAAATCATAAGTTCGTTGCCGGATTAAGGACGAAAAATATTCACGTTGCGATATGGTAAGTTCCCGCTTGGCAAGCAATTCGGAGAAGCCGATAATGGCATTCATGGGAGTGCGAATCTCATGACTCATATTGGCCAGGAATGCTGATTTAAGCTTGTCATTTTCTTCAGCCCTTGCCTTTGCCTTAACCAATTCCATTTCCGTAACTTTACAAGCGGTAATGTCGACCATTGACAGAAAGCATTCGCTATCACTCACCGGCAAGGTACCCTCGATATAAACATACACTTCCTCATCATTAATAACGAGCATTACTTCACAAGAAGTCTCATCAGTTCTTCTAAAAACCCCAAGGAGAAAATCGTCAAATATCTTTCGGGATTCTTGTGATATAAATGATTTAAATTCAC
>DATBXH010000223.1:0-2784 GCA_036514375.1 Bacteroidales bacterium
GGATTGCCGTCGTTGTTAGAGTCTATATAATTATATGATATAGACCTGCCGTTATTCAAGTCAAAAATCATCAGTTTTGTCCTGTCAAACTTTCCCACACGATTGATAACAGTATTCAGATCCAGCAAGACCCGAAGCCGATCAGCAACCGTAACATGATTGACATTAACGACAAAAACCAATTTTGAATTGTTTTCTGTTATAATACCAGAGACAGCGAAAACAGACATCCACAATCCTATCAAAAGGATTAAGACTTTTCTCATATCATTCTTTTTAAAGAGCACATTTAATAATGATCAAAATAAAAACACCCGGAGTTTAGAACTCCGGGTGCCTGTTTTATGCCGGATTAATAACCGGGGTTCTGATAAAAACCACTTTGATCTGTACTTTCATTAGTTACGGCATCCATCTGGGTCTGTGGAATAGGACGAAGCAGATGATAATCCTGAATATTTTTAGATGCTTGAGCATTGTATGCTTTTACATGAGCTACCAATGTTTTTGTTCGTTTCAGGTCGAACCAACGTTGTTGTTCACCACAAAGCTCTACAGCACGTTCTTGTAAAATTGTTTCTATATCAGCAGTACCACTCAAGGAATTGTCCTGTCCCGGGATTGCCCTGACAGCGCGAAGTTGATTGATGGTAGCCATGGCATTCGCCCCACTTTCGGTATAAAGCTGGCATTCAGCTTTAATTAGGTACATTTCAGCTAATCGCATCACAATTGCATCGCGATAGGAAAGATCATTGGTTGGATAAGTCGGATTAAAAACGTTATCAAGGAACTTCTTGATACCCGGAAAGGAGCACCAGCCTCCAATATTTATATCATTGTACCTGGTATCGGCATATACATCTGATTTTGCTTTTGCTGTTGAAGTGGGCAAAGCAGTAGCAGGGTCATTAGTTGTATATATAGGAATATCGCCGTTTGCTTTAAACTGAATACGATAACGGTTTTTGGCCCAAGCCTGTTTAGCCATACCTTCAGGAGAACTACCATCTAATGGACAATAATAAATAGCAGTATCTTGAATTAAAGGATAATTTTTAGCATTACCTTCCAATCCCGGAGCAATGGTATAAGCTTCGAGCAATGTTGCATTGGTTCTTTGATCGGTCGCACGATGTTTATCCAAGAGGTTCCATAGGTAAAGCGAAGGTAAATATCTGGTAAATCCGCGCCCATAAGGTGAATAATAAGGAGCAACATGAACCAGTACATTTGTTTTGGTGTTTCTAATAGTATCCGTGGTGGTGCTTATGGCACGCATAAAGATCTGCTTCCCGGTGCCGCCCAAATCTTTACAGCCATTATCCCACTTACTAACGAACATTAATAACATAGCGCTACCGCCGCGGGTATAACCAGTACGTGTAATCAAGGAATTATACTGACGCAGATTTCCTTTGTCATCAGTCCTGTAACGATAAGGTATACAGTTGACTGGTGTTAATAGATCACTCGAATATGTTACACCCCAAATTGCCTCTTTATTCTTTGTTATATCTTCATTATTCATTGACCATGTGTCAGAATAATTTGTGTAAAAAGAAGCTGTCCCGCTATTCATTACAGCGTCAGCTTCAGCTTGTGCCAATGCGTAAAGATCTTTACTCGCATAGTTTGTGTTTGTAGAAAGACTGGTTCTTCCTAACCATGAAGCAGCATATAATAAAACACGGGCTTTTAGAGCACGGCCACTCCAATAATTGGCACGGCCTTCCGTCTTAATCCTATAATTAGCTGTATCAAAATAAGCGATAGATTTATCCAAATCGTCAAGCATATTGCTATAAACCACTTCCTCAGGTACCCGGATAGGATTAGTATTAATAGCAACAGGGGGTTCTGTATTATAAGGAATCGGTCCCCAAATATTTACCATGTGCCAATAGTAAAATGCACGTAAAAAATACGCTTCTCCCAAATACTGTTGCTTCTTAGCTGTACTTATTACAGTATTCAAAGGAACATATTTAAGCGCATTGTTGCAGGCATCCACTGCACTATAGAACATTTCCCAATACTGATCCAAGCATGCATTATCACTAACATCATCATCCAGACTAACAGAAGTGATACTGTATGAATTGAGAGACTTTTGTTTATTGTCATATCCATAGTAAAATAAATCGGTACCCATTTCGGACAGTCCAAGGGAAGGTTCTTTTCCGTACCAGCCACGTGAAAAACTGTAACATGAAGCTATTAAGCCGTCAATCCCGGCTTTGGTAGAATATGTAAGTTCGCCAGTCATACCAGCCTTGTTATCTTCATCCAAATAATTTTTACAGGATGATAAGCCAAGTGCTAAAGGCAAGGTTGTTAATATGATATATGATTTTATTTTCATAATAATAAAAATTAAAAATTAAAATTGAAGATTTACACCAAACACCATCTGTTTAGCCAATGGAAACGAAATAGCCCCACCACGTTCCGAATCATAGTTAGGAATCTTAGAAAAAGTGAAATAGTTTTTCAAAGAACCGTAAAATCTCACCTGATCTATACCTACTTTACCTAAGAATTTCTTTGGTAAATTATATGAGAGGGTAATATCTTTAATCTTTATATAGTCAGCTTTTTCGTATAACAAAGAAGTTGAATAGTTTGTGTATGGTACACTGACCTCTACCATTTGGGCTGGAGTTGGGAATTTAGCTCCCTGATTGGTATAGGTCCAATAATCCAAATCACCCCAGTTCGATGCATCGTAGGTTACTAGGCTATTCAAACCATACGAAAGATAACCTCCAAGGCGGGCATATA
>DATBXH010000224.1:0-3417 GCA_036514375.1 Bacteroidales bacterium
CATTGAAATTATACTTCAACTCGGGTAAAGTTGTTGGCCTGCCTGTGCTGTAAAGAAAAGATCCGGCAAACCGCCACCTGCGCGAAATATGGTAATTTGCATTAATCACAATATTATGGGGTTTATCGTAATTGGAAGGGAAATAATTATTGCTGTTTATCTGTTCGGATGCTTCTGCCCCATTGGTTTGGCGCATTGACCTTGAATAGGTATAACTGGCCCATCCGGTTAACCTGCCGGTATTTTTCTTCACATAAAACTCCGCACCATAATTAACACCTTTTGCATTCACCAGGTCGGTCTCGATATGATTGTTCAGAAGTATCTGAGCTCCATTCTTATATTCAATAACATCTTTCAACAGTTTATAGTAGATCTCGACGGAGGTTTCAATGGCATTCTGCTTAAAATTTCGGAAATAACCAATGGCAAACTGATCGCATCTCAAAGGCCTCTCATACCGGTCGCTAAGTTTCCATACATCAGTAGGTGTCATTACCGATGCATTTGAAATCAGATTAATATATTGATTCATGCGATTATATGAAGCTTTTACAGAACTAAACTCATCAATACTATAGCGCAGGGACAACCTGGGCTCCAAACCATGATATGATTTAATTACCTCATTTTTTGAATAACTTATCGAGTCAATTATATTTTCTGCTATAATTGGACTCCCGCTTCGATACATATTGACCGTACCGGGGCCCAATAGCAGGTAAAGGCTGTATCGAACACCAACTTCTGCGGCTATCTTAGGAGTAATGTTAAAATCGTCGCCGGCATAAAGAGCAAATTCACCGGCCCTCTCCTTATTTACATGCATTGGAACTACCGTCGAAAGTGTGTCATACTTGCTCAGGTCTCCCGGATTAATGGCATAATAAACACCATTCACACCGAAATCAACAGCGTGATCATTGGTTGGATGCCAGTTAAAATTCAATTTTACATTCTGATATAACAGGTCCGAATTGATCTTGTAAGCTTGATCTCTACTTAATGTATCGAGCTCGCTCACTGTATAATTATACCGGCTAAACCCGGTCATCAGGCTGGATGATAATTTTTGGTTTAATACATGGTTCCACCGGATGGATGCCAGTGTGTTGCTATATCCGTAATGAATATTATGGCTAAACGAAAAATCATCGTTGCTATAATAGCCAAATACTGAAATCTTGTTATTGTTGTCAGGAACAATGGTAAGAAATCCATTCAGATCGTAAAACTTTGCCGAACTGTTCATCAGATCTACATCGGGCATACGGCGTAAGAGCCAGTCGGAATATGTTGTACGCCCACCAACCATCAGGTTAACTTTATTCTTAAAAAGCGGAGCATCCAGCGTCAGCCGGCTGTTTATTAAACCAATGCCTGCCTTGCCCCTTATTTTATCCGAATTAGTTGTGCCCATCCGGATATCCATTAATGATGAAGCTCTTTCACCATATTTTGCAGGAATTCCTGCTTTTAATAAAGTTACATTTGACACTCCATCGGAATTAACTATAGAAGTTAATCCAAAAAGGTGCGAGGAATTAAAAATCGGCACATCTTCAATCAAAATCAGGTTTTGGTCGGCACTGCCTCCCCGAACATTAAAGCCGGTGCCAAATTCCCCGATAGTGGTGACACCAGGAAGAAGGGTAGTACTTTTTATAACATCCGTTTCTCCAAAAACTACGGGTAATTCCTTAATGTCTTTATTATTTAACTGAACAAGCCCCATTTGGGTACTTATTAAGTTGTTATCGGTGCGAGATGCAGTTACAATGACCTCGTTCAACCCAATTGATTTTTCAATGATTTCGAAAGTGGCAGGTCCGTTTCCAATCAGTTTTATCCTGGCATGATTCTCCTCATACCCTATATAGCTAAGTTTTAAGTCATACTCACCTACCGGCAATGTCATGGTAAAATTGCCGGACTTGTCGGTAACTGCGCCTGTTTTGGTTTTTTCTATGGCAATCCTGGCTCCGATTAATGGTTCCCCTGTCTTGCCATCAATAATTTTACCGTTTACGGTTGCTCTTGAGTATTTTCCGTATTCTTTTGGATTTCCAATTATTGTAACCGACTCACCGGATGTAGAATTTGCATCAACCGAAACATCATTTGGCACAAAAACAAGCGATGCTGAGTCTATTGCTACAAATGAACAATTGCAGGCATTCTTTAAAACACGGGTGATATCGTCAATGGGCAAACTTAAAACAGAAGGATGAAAATTCTTGTTCCTGAACCAATCTGACTGATAATAGAGAGAAATGTTTCTTTTTTGCTCCAGATAGTTGACTACTGAATCAATAGATATTGAATTGCTTACATTTTGAGCAGAGGTCTTATCAAACGGCAGAATAAGCGAAAAAAGAAATATAAATCTAACAAAATCAGTGCAGTTGCGCATTGGGGTTAGCAGTAAATGTAACTTTATTGGTAATGCCTTAGGTAAACTTATTTTTTAACCAAACTTATAAATTATAATGCAGAAAAAACAAAAAATGCCAGGTTTGTTTGCCTGGCACTTTAAATAAATTAACAATATTCTGTTTATCTAAAAGTTAAAGTAATTTTTAGCGTTATGATAGCTGACATTTTCAACCATTTTACCTACAAATTCCAACTCTGAAGCAGGAATTTCACCGTTTTCAATGTCCCTTCCCAACAGGTTGCAAAGGATACGACGGAAATAATCATGACGCGGATATGACAGGAAACTGCGTGAATCGGTAAGCATGCCCACGAAACGGCTAAGCAAACCAAGTGTTGAAAGTGCGTTCATCTGTTTTTCCATACCGTCTTTCTGATCAAGGAACCACCAGCCTGAACCGAACTGCATTTTTCCGGGGAATGAGCCATCGTTGTACGAGTATGCCAGCGTTACCATCAACTCATTATCCCTTGGGTTCAGGTTATAAAAAATGGTTTTCGTCAGCTTATTTTCAAGGTCCAACCGATCCAAAAGTTTTGACATCGGACGTGCAATTTCAAAATCACCGATAGCATCGTAACCGGTATCAGGACCGAGTGACCTGAACATCTTGGTATTGTTGTTGCGTATGGCACCAATATGGAATTGCTGAGCCCATCCTTTATCGGCATCCATTACGGCAAAATAATAAAGCATCGCACTCTTGAACTTAAGGATCTCCTCCTTATCAAGTTTACGACCACCTCTAATTTTCAGGAAAATGAGTTTAATCTCGCTTTCCTTGTAATCTTCGGCATAAAAAGTTTCCAGACCATGGTCGGATAAACGGCAACCCATGGTAGCAAAGAAATCCTGACGTTTTTTAAGAGCATCAAGCAATTCGTCAAACGAACTGATTGCCATATTGGCTGCTTTCTCAAGCTGTGCCATATATGCATTATAAGTTTCAGGATTTTCCACAGCCATAGCCTTATCAGGCC
>DATBXH010000225.1:0-2474 GCA_036514375.1 Bacteroidales bacterium
GAAGCGCTTTTGACTATTTCTTTTACAGATGGAAAAAGCATGCTTACTCACACTAATGTAAAGATTTTTACCAATGTTGTATAAAAAGTATTTATTAGCTGTTGTCTTTCTATCCCTGTCTTTTCGATTATTTTATGCACAGAATATTTACAAAGACACACTGAAAATAGTATTGCATGAGGCCGACAGCCTTTTCCTTTCAAAAAACCTCATTTTACTGGCTGAAAAGTACAATATTGAAGCAACCCGCGCACTGATACTCCAAAGTCGCTTATGGGACAACCCCAATATTTTGGTTAATCAGAATATTATTAACACAGAGTATAAAACCAATGGGGGGAGAAAGTTCTTTGATTGGACTGACAAAGGAGAAACAAACGTTCAGGTACAACAACTGTTTCTTCTGGCAGGTAAAAGGAATAAACGTATTAATCTTACTACATTAACCACAATCAAAGAAGAACAAAATTACTTCGACATGTTGCGAACGCTCAAGTATTCGTTGCGAAGTGGTTTTTATAATATTTATTTCCTTCAGGAGATACTTAAAGTTTATAATAAGGAAATAAGCTCACTCTCAAAAATTATAGATGTGTTTGAGAGCCAGTTTGAGAAAGGCTATATTTCAAAGAAAGAGGTTCTTCGTTTAAAATCAAATCTTTTCTCATTGGAAAATGAAAAAACCGGATTCAATTCACAATTAATCAGTAATCTTTCAGATTTTAATGTATTAATGCATACCTCTAATATTTACTATCTTCCTCAAGCTGACACAATATTGCTGTCACATCTTTCGACGGATTCCTTAAAACTTCAGCAAATGATTGATACTGCTTTTGTTTGCCGTTATGACCTTAAAATGACTCGTTCTGACTTAAGTTTTAACCAGCTCAACCTTACTTACCAGAAAGCTACAGCCGTACCTGATTTAACTGTGATAGCAGGCTGGGACAGAAATGGTAGTTTTGTCCATGATTACAACTATATTGGCTTGCAAATCGACTTACCGTTTTTTAACCGTAACCAGGGAAATATTAAATATGCTGAATTTAACGTAGAAAGCAGTAAACTTAAAGTTCAGAGCGTTGAAGACCAAGTAAGGGCCGATGTTATTCAGGCTTATGCAATTTTGCTGGAAAATAACAGGTTATATTTAAAGTTCGACAATAAATTTGCCAAAGACCTAGAGGTATTAAATCAGGAGGTGATTAAGAACTATGAAAAACGCAATATCAACCTTCTCGAATTTCTTGATTTTTATGATGCTTATAAACAGAACATGATTCAATTAAATACCCTCCAGAATAATCGCATCAATGCTTTTGAGAGCCTGAACTTCAGTGTAGGAAAAGAGATTGTGAAACAATAACACGAAAATGCCATCATGAAAAAGATAATTGCAATAGTTATCAGTACTTTAGTCTTCAATGGATGTTCTCTTAAAAATGATCCTGTGACCTCAGGGGTTACTAAGTTTTGCATTCCAGACAGCATCATGTCAAGAATTACCATCGATACCGCATCATATCAACCAGTAATTAATGAATTTCATTTGATAGGTAAAGTAACTTTCGATCAGGATAAAGTAGTAAAACTTTATCCAATGGTAAGTGGAAATGTATTAGATGTGAAAGTGACTTTGGGTGATTACGTGGAGCAAGGACAAATACTTGCCATTATCAAAAGTACGGAGATAACCGGAGCAGAAAATGACATTGTTACAGCACAATCCAACCTGGCAGTTGCTGAAAAAGATCTGGCAGCTGTAGAAGATATGTATAAAAGCGGCATAGCGTCCGAAAGAGAATATATTGCAGCACAAAAGGAAGATGAAAAAGCCAAGTCGGAACTTAATAAGGCAAAAACCATTCTTTCCATTTACGGTGGAAAACAATCAGATTATATTATTAAGTCGCCTATTTCAGGATTTATTGTCGAGAAATTTGTGAATCCTAACATGCAAATCCGTCCTGACAACGCCATTAATCTTTTTACTATATCAGACCTTAAAAGGGTATGGGTATTAGCCAATGTATTCGAGACTGAAATTGCCAATATTAAAGTGGGGGAAAAAGTAAGTGTCACTACAATTACCTATCCTGGCAAAGTGTTTAGAGGGAATATTGATAAAATATACAATGTCCTCGATCCCGACAACAAGACAATGAAAGTAAGGGTTCAATTGGATAATAAGGACATCTTGCTTAAGCCTGAGATGTATGCTAATGTCCAGGTTCACCAGGTTACAGACAGTACAATGCTGGCAGTTCCAGCAAGATCAGTTGTCTTTGACCGTAATAAGTATTGGGTTATTATCTACAGAGATAAATGCAATATTTATGCAAGCCAGATTAATATCACAGGAGCTACAGGTTCATATACTTATGTACGTGATGGAGTTAAGCCTGGTGAAAAGGTGATTACAAGTCTACAATTGCTCATCTACAATGCATTAAACCAATAGAGATATTGTT
>DATBXH010000226.1:0-5302 GCA_036514375.1 Bacteroidales bacterium
TGTTATGAAGATAATTATAACCGATACAAATGTTTTCTTTGATGTCATTAGCATAAGGGCATTGCCTGAGTTTTTTGCCCTTGATTTTGAAATATGCACGACGGATTTTGTGGTTAATGAAATACTTCAATCTGAGCAAAAAGAGCAAATTGATTACTTTATTAGGTCGCGCAAGCTTACTATATTTCAACTTACAGACGATGAAGTTGATGAAATCAATGCGTTTAAAACGGTTAGATTTTTCAAAGGTATTACAGATAAAACGGTTCTTTGGAAAGCTTTAAAACTAAAATGTCCATTGCTTACTGGAGATAAAAAATTAAAGAAAGAAGCTGAAGAGCATGGAGTAGAGGTACATGGAAGTATTTGGATTATAGTCGAACTTATAGAAAAAGCGATAATAACCAGAGAAGATGGAGTCAAACTTTTACAAATGCTCTTGGAGGTAAATGGAAGTTTACCGCATGATGAGATTGAGAAACTAATAAGAAAATATCAAATGTAACAAACAAATAATATTATGGATAACATTTTAAATACTTAGGAGGGACCAAAATAAAAGAACCTGAAAAAGTTCCAGCTTTTTCAGGCCTAATTCTTTTGGAATGCTGCAAATTCGTTAGTTTTATGCGTGGGTTGGTCAACCCATGTGCATTCCGCTTTTGTGTTTTAACGCTACAAATGTAAAATTGTTTTGCATTTCTACAAAAGTTTCTTGAAGCTAACCGGCTATAAAAGTCTTTAATCCGTGAAAATATTAGGCTTTTTACAATAATAAATTTAGTTTATGTATTCAAATTTAGTTTCGAGAAGCCGAGGCACAAACCGTAGCGGCAACAGTTTTGATGAAAAGACCATACAAGCTGTATGGGAAAAAGGTAACATCATTTGGGGAGAAGATCCAAAGATTTTTCGCAAAGATTCATGCGGAGCAAAAATCAAGCGAAGCGAGCATGGCAATACTAACAATAAAATGGGTTGGGAAATTGACCATAAGGTACCCGTTGCAAAGGGAGGTTCTGATGATTTAAGCAATTTGCAGCCTCTGGAATGGGAGAACAATCGCCATAAGAGTGATGATTACCCGGTTTGGAGTTGTTTAATTAAAAATTAGGAGGTTATCATGAATGATTTATATTTTGTGCAACATTATAAGTTAAGTACTGGCGACCGAATTGTAGTCCCGAAAAGTGACTTAAATATTATTCAACACCATGCTGTCTATCTGGGACAAGATGAATATGGAAGACACTATGTTGCTGAAAATCTCATTGGTACGGGCGTTAAGCTCAATACAGTCTCTGATTTTTTTCATAGAAATCCCAAGGTAACAAGGATTGAACATTGCATGGCGAGTCCAAATGAACAATCGCAAATAGTAAAAAGGGCTATAGAAAAATTGGGGACATCCTATAAGTTATTCACTTATAACTGTGAGCATTTTGCAAATGAAGTAATCCAAAAAAAGCGTGGAAGCACTCAAGTTGAAGTCGCTTTAGGTATTGCCTTGCTGATACTGGGAATCGCCATTGCTTTTGAAAATTAAAAGTTTAATAGTAAAAAATAATATTATGATAAAAGATAACAAAGAACATAGTGACGGGCATGGGGAAAACACCCTGCGGTTGACAATTAATGGTAAAATGTACGATTGGCCTCACCAATATATCACAGGTGCAGAGCTTAGAAATTTAGGCAATGTCCCTAAAGAGCATGATATCTATCTTGCTATCAAGAAACCTTGGGAGGATGAAAAAATCGAAGACCATGATAAGGTTGACCTGGCCAGACCTGAGATTGAACACTTTTTCAGTAAAGGTCAAGGGATAAAGGTTATTATCTGTACTGCTCAAGGTGATTGGGAAACAGAATTTCTTAAAACCGTCAAAATTGCAGAAGTCATTGAAGCTGTTAAATCGCATTTTGGGTTTGCCCAAAATGGTAAATATGAGCTTCGCTTATCCAGTAATCCAAATGAATCATTGAAACCGGAAAGAACTTTAGTTAGTTACGGCATAAAGGATGGTGATAAGCTAATATTTACTGACTTAGGTAATGCCGCGCAAAAATGATTGTTGATGTGGAATATTCTATTGGGCTTATAAAAAAGCAAATAGACGCATGTTTCCCAGATTGTGAAGGTTACGGTTGGTCTTTTTCTGAGGTAGATGAGACCAACCTATTCTTTACAATTCGGATGAAAGCCAAGGACGATGAAGTTTATCTGTTGAAGGTTGTATTTGATAACTATCCTCAATGGCCTTTGCTTTTAGATTTTATTGATGAGAAAACAGGTGAAGTAGGTCTACGAACTGCATACCCCTTCTGTTCAGATAATTTTCTTAATAAAGAAAAGATTACTATCTGTCACCCTTGTTCCAGAAAGGCTTACAAGGGATATACCGGGCTACATACTGATTGGGGAGAACTTGAAGGTTGGCAAAAAAATCCAAGTATTGGACTTTTTAAATCCCTAAAACCTATTCTTGAGGCTATTAGTTTTCGTTTAAATGGAGATTTATACAATGGTAGGATGGAGAAAAGGCAATAGGTTATTTAAGAAAATTAATCCTAAAGATTTAATTCAATACTATTTACCTGAAGGATTAATAAATATTACTGAATCTATTTTGCTAGAGTATAGCCATACAATACCTCCTTCGGAAGGTCTTGTATATTGGGCAGGTACTAAGCAAGAGAAAGAAATATATATTACAGCTTGCATAGCACCCAGGGTAATTGCTAATAAATACAACGTTACTGTTGACCATTATTCAAATTTCAGAGTTGTTGAGGCTTTGTCAAAAAATAGGCTGGTACATATTGGACAAGTTCATACTCACCCGACAAAGTGGGTTGGCCATTCTTATACAGATAGTGAATGTGCATCATTTAAAGCATCTGGGTTATTATCCGTAGTTGTTCCAAATTTTGCACTTAAAGGGATTTTGCCTTTAACTAAGTGCGGGGTACACAGGTTTGATAATAACATATTTATTCGCTTGTCCAATAGGTATATAAATTCGCATTTTAAAATAACAAATGATACAAATTTCTCATTAATCGATTTACGAAATGAATGAAACTGCAAATTGGTTGAAAGAAAGAGATGACAGGACTGATAGAATAGTGGGCGTAAATGAAAATTATAAAAGCGCTGCTGTCAGAATATTTATTTCAGAAGATTGTCACTCAAGTTATAGTACACAAGTGATGGCGATAGTTGCTGCTAATATATTGGCAAGATGGTGCAATAACATTTCCATAGTTGCTAAGGCCGAATATAGATGTTTACTTACTAGATATTCCAGTTCCTTGATTCAGGACATAATTAAACAAGTTGTAATTGCTGCAAATCCATATTGTGAACTGAATATCACAGATGAATCTAACGATGGGAACGATAATCATTTTAATTTAACTATTGGAGATTTTCCAATCGAAAAAATTGACAATTATGTTTGGATTAATTCCAACGGATGGGTAGCCGGATACGGACTTAACACTCATTCTACGACAAATGGCTCAGAGAAAAAGAATGTTCTCGGGGCTTCTTTTGCTGCATGTTTGGGGGTATCAGAAATATTTAGGCAAGCTATTGGAATAAAATCTGACAGCTTTTCAAAATGGTTTTCATTGTATGATTTTAATTCAGATAGTAGCGCAGATAATTTAGCTAATCCAACTTTGGATGGTGAAATAACTGATTTAGGATTAATTCATCAAATTGGATGTGGAGCTATAGGATCCTCATTTGATTTCATTCTAGGGCTGACTGAAAATATTAAAGCTGAGTTACACCTCATTGATTTTGACAAAATAGAGAACCCGAACTGTAGTAGCTCTCTAATTTTTACTAAAGAACATGTCACAAATAAAATTTCCAAACCAGTTGCATGTGCTGAAATTCTAAAAAATACTCAGATAAATCCGCAGGTACACGTTGATGATTACAAGACGTTTATCGAAAAAGGAGATTACAAAAAATATGTACCGGACATGATATTGTGTTTTGCTAATGATAAAAATATTTGGTCAACAATACAGTATAAACTACCTCCAATAACATATCATGCAACCACCAATAAGTCATGGGGAACAAATTTTGGAAGGCATATACCACTAAAGGAATGGTGTATAATGTGTAGATTTAATGAAGAAATAAAGCATGAATTTGTTCCTGTTTGCTCAGAGGGGGTAATTGCCCAAAAAAATCAGGAAGAAACACTTGGCATTCTTCCTTTTCTAGCACCAGCAAGCGCTATAATAGTCTTGGCAGAACTAATGAAATTAAGTTGTAAAGATTCATATCCCATAAATAATAATTTCGTTGAATTCTCTATGAAGACATCAACAGGAAGGTTTCAACAATTTCAACGAAAACGACAGCCATGTTATGTTTGTGCTGACCAATCTATTGATTTATATCCTCAATATATCAAGGAGACAAAATATTGGCATTTAACTGAATGTTAGTTGGAGTACGATTGTGAAAAGTTTAGACTGGATTATTTTTTATAGCACTATAAACCCCAGTTTTTAGGGTTTATAGTATGCCAAAAAGTAATCAGACTCTCTTATCTTTAGCAGACTCGTTAAAGGCTATCAGATTAAACATCTCCCTCATTCTGCTTCGTACACGCTCTCCGTATAGTTCTTCGATTTCGGAGCTGGAGAGATTGGTGGTGATGTGGGTGAGCATTTTACGATTTACAAAGAGGTCGTACCTGGAGAGGAGGATTTCGGCCATGATGTTGCAATCGTTGCCATAGTATTTAAGGCTGTTCTCAGTGCCCAAGTCATCGAAACAATAGGTTTTGGGAATGTCTTTGTTAAAGGAATGGTTACTGTACTTACGGATGACTGTATAACCGTCCTGGATAAACTCGAAGCTTACTTCGCGGCAGGATTTTACGATGTATCGCTGCTCCTGGGGAAGGGTTAGTTTGACCAGGTTCATAAGTGATGTTTTCCCACAACCAACTGGACCGGAAAGGAGAATGCCTTTCCGGAGGGAAAGGTTGTATTTTTCGATACTGATTGAATCCTTCAGGAAATAAATCAGGAGTTTAAAGATTATTTCGTAATCTTCAGGATAGACCTTGAAGTTTGGGTTGTAGAGTTCCTGGCCTTTGGCTTCGAGTAAGGATAGATATTTTGTGAAGTCGAAATAGGCTTGCATACTTTTGAATTTAAGTCATGAAAGCATTATAATACCTGATTTTCATTTCTTTTGTGGCAACAAAAGAAACGAAACAAAGAAAAATGCTTGGCTGGCTGAACGCGCGCCGCCTGAAGGCTT
>DATBXH010000227.1:0-5731 GCA_036514375.1 Bacteroidales bacterium
TCAGATTTTATATACATTAAATAAACCTATGGATAGTTCTCCTGGTCAATCCTTCAATTACAACTCAGGTTCGGCCCATCTGATTTCCGGCGTATTAACACAAGCTACCGGCCAATCCGATTTTGAATTTGCAAAAGAATATCTTTTTCAGCCCATTGGTATTAGTGATCCGTACTGGCAAAAGGATAAACAAGGATTGTATAACGGTGGCGCCGGCTTACAACTTTCACCTCATGATATGCTTAAATTCGGAAAGTTGCTTCTGAATAAAGGCATTTATAATGGTGTTAGGATTGTTTCGGAAGAATGGGTAAATAAAGCCACTTCATTTAAAATTTCTACCAATGGCATACAGCCATTTGGGCCCAGTTATGGATATTTTTGGTGGATTGGGAATACGAATAAACACGATTATTTTTTTGCCAATGGATATGGAGGACAGTTTATTGTAATTGTACCTGATATTAAATTAATTGTGATTGCAACAAATACATGGTCAGGTGTTTCAACCTCAGTAGCAAATGAACAGTGGTATAATACTCTTGACATGATTATAAACAAGATTATTCCAATATACTAAAATGAAGTATAGGAATATGGCCACGAACTTCCGCAAGCTGCATACCCTAAACGTTTAGGCACCATACTCTGACGAATCAGTTATTAAAGAAAATATGATAAAAGATTATTATAAAATCTTAGATATTAAAAGGGATTCATCAATCGATGAAATAAAAAAGAAGTTTAAAGAATTAGCTTTGGAATTTCATCCTGATGTTAGTAAGTATGAAAAAGCTCATGATATTTTTGTAGAAATTAATGAAGCTTATCAAATACTTGGCAATGATAATGAAAGGTTTCATTATGATAAACTATATGATAAATATATTGCGAAATCGCCTATTGAAATAAATAATGAACAGGAATTAAAAGATAATATAAATGAGACTATTAAAAAAGCACAATACAAAGCCAATACCGATTCAAAAGTAAAATATGCAGATTACATTAAAGACTTGAATTGTTTTTTCAAACCGGAGCATAAAGCAGATGGTAAACCATATAATTTTTATATTCATAAAGCGACTGGCATTGCGGGTGGAACCGGCCCAACAGGTAGCATTAAAGCTAAATTGATTACTATACCGATTCCTAGAAGTAAGGAAGCTGCAAGATTTCATAATATTGGACTAATAACTAAATCTATTTTTCTATTGTTATCATTTATCCCTTACTTTGTAAGCTTTGCAGGCAATCATCCTATTCTAAAATTAAGTGTGTCGTTTGTTATAGTATTAATTGGTGGATTGATAACTAAAATTTACTACAAGATAAATCAGGTGAAACCAAAATATTTTTACACCAGAAAATACTACCTGGTCCAAAAATATCTTAAAAACGGATACTCCGTAGGTTTTCATCCTTTTATCTCTACAACACCGTTTGGATTGATCTACCATTTGCTTAGGATATTGCTTTAATATTTAATAACAAAATTCAATATATCAGGTAGAATTATTGAAAAGTTGGGTTAACGATGGTTTGGATTTAGGGAATACAAAATCCGCTTCATAATTATATTTTGTATGTTGACATAGGGTTGTCACTTTGATATCATATATTTGATTGAAATATAAACGTATGATTATGAAAACAACGCTAACTATCTCATTTATCTGTTTCCTGATATTAGGATTCAATGGACAATCAAAAGGGCAAAACTTGACAAAGTTGCAGAAATCAAAAATTGAAAAACAAGTTGATTCAATCTTTCAAACTATGGTAAAAGCTGCTGAGAATGTAGATTATGATAAAATAAGTTTGGGCGTTGATGATAGACATAAGGCAGGTTTTATTGTAAATAATTCATATTTTACAAAGTATGATTCATTGATTAACATGCTGAAAACAAACTCACGAAGCGGGACAAAACAACATATTATAATTCAGAATAAGAAAATTACTGTACTGTCTGATAATATTGTTCTCTTAACAGCATCCGGTGAAACAAATATTGAATTAGCTACCGGACAATCTTTTAATATAAAATTCCTGTGGTCTTTTGTTTATGAAAAGATGAATAATGATTGGAAAGTAATTCAATCACATCAATCACGGGCAAATTAAATGGAAAAGCCATGTTAAATGATAAATCGGTAAAACCAAACGATGATATCATATTTTCGATTATTGGCGATACGGAATTACTCTGGAAACAAACCTTTTCTTATTTATTTGATAACAGTAAAGATATTTCGGTAAATTGGAAATATAGCGACTGTGGCAAATATTGGGTATGTATTGTACTTAAAAAGAATGACACCATATTCAGGTTACGCATCTTTAAAATGAATTCCTTTCATCTTGTCTTCCCTTTTGGCGATAAATTAGAGCCAATTATTTTACAAAGTAAATTACCCGATAGTATAAAAAATGATTTTGTAAATGCTAAAAGATATAATTCAACAAGATATATATCTATTGAAGTGCAGGATTCTGGAGACTTTGAAAACATAAAAAAACTGATTGATATTAAGATTAAGAGTTAAAAAAGTACGCCACATATATGGCGTATACACTCAACGTTAGCGGGTATTAAAAAAGAACTCAGCATCATGACAAGGTAATTTATCTTAGTTTTTGTTTAAATTTACTTAAAATAAAATGCCAGGAGCGGTATTGCACTTGTAATTCTCATTAAAATAATGTGATATGAACAAATTGCTTAAGATCTGCTTGGTTATTATGGTAGTATTATCCTTCTGCAAGGCCGACGGACAAAATTTTGCCAGCGTTATTGACATTAATGAAATTAATAATTTATTAGGGAGTTCCTGTTTTGCAAAACTTAAGACCGGAGAAGAAATTAATGGGAAATTTGCTGGTGTAACAACGACTACCGGATACATTTCTAAAGTTATCATTAAACCGGACAAAGGAGAAAAAGTAAAGTTAAAGTCTGCAGAAATTGTCTCGTGGTCTGTAAAGTCATCCGGTTTTACGGAGATGGCTGCGGTTCCTGATTCAAAAGTAACCACGAAAAATATGAGCCTGTCATCTTCGGGCAATGCTTCTAAAGATGATTATATTGTATTTGAAACTGTTAATACTGGCAAAGCTTCCGGTGTATGTCTTTTGCAATTGTTAAATCCGGGTATTGCTAATAAGATAAAAGTATATGCATATGAGGTGGATAGTGGAAACAGTATAAGCTTAACCGACAGTAAAGGAGGAAATATGACTTATACCGGCAGGAGTGCAATAACATATCTCTTTGTGAAAGAGGGAGACGATCCTGCAAAGGTTAAAAAATCAAACTTTAGAAAGAAAATAGAAGAAATTTTTTCCGATTGTCCCAAAATGATGTCAGAGTTTCATGGCGAAAAGATCAGATGGGATGATATCGCCAGGCATGTCTTTGCTTATAACCAGAAATGCAAATAAAAAAACTGTTTGTATAGACATTGAGCATTAGCTTAAATTATAAATTTATGCACCAAACAAAGAGATAGTGATATACTGTCATTGGTAGTGATTTTTCCCGCTTTGTATCGAAATAATTTATGTATTTTTCAGGTTGCAAGCAATGGTCATAATCCTGATTTCAGAAAAAGATAGATATGCCTGATATTAAAGACATCATAAAAGCACAGGAACGGATACATACGTTTATTTACAAGACTCCTGTTTTAAAATCTTCGCTTTTAAACGAATGGTGTGGACACGAGGTGTTTTTCAAAGCAGAATGCTTACAAAAAATAGGGGCTTTTAAAGCCAGAGGTGCTTGTAATGCAATATCCTGGCTAATTGAGAACAATTCAAAGCCTAAAAGGATAATCGCAAACAGTTCAGGTAACCATGCGCAGGCAGTGGCCTGGGCCGCACGTCAGTTTGGAGTTCCTTCAACTATTTATATGCCGGTGTATGCTTCAAAGGTAAAAGTTCAGGCAACCAGATCTTATGGCGCACAGGTTGAATTATCTGAAAACAGGATTATTACAGACGAAAAGGTAAAAGAAGCCTCCAAAGAGGAAGGCGCATACTGGATTCCTCCTTTTAACCATGATCAGGTAATTTCAGGACAAGGAACAGCAATAGTTGAAGCCTTACATGAAATTACTGATGTCGATGCCGTTTTTGCTCCTTGTGGCGGAGGCGGACTATTATCAGGAACTGTTATTGCAACGCATGCTTTATCTCCAGGTACCAAAGTTTTTGGAGCAGAACCCTTCAATGCAAATGATGCGGCTCAATCTTTAAAGATGAATTCAATACAGCGACTTCAGTCAGTTCCGGATACGATTGCAGACGGGGCAATGACGATGGCAGTGGGAGATATTACGTTTCAGTATTTAAAAATGCTGGATGGGTTATTTGAAATTGAAGAATCTAAAATTATTTACTGGACACAATGGTTAACTCATTTATTGAAGTTACATATAGAACCAACCAGCGCAATGGCCATGGAAGCAGGTTTTCAATGGCTAAAAAATCAGAAGACAAAAAGACGGATAATCGTTATATTGTCGGGAGGTAACATTGACCAGGAAACCAGCTTAAAAATATGGAGCACGAATCATCTGGATGTTCAACCTAAGATATAACCAAAAAGTTTTAAAATGAAGATCTTATTTTTTGCTGTATTCACTTTCGTAAATTTATCATTGTTTGGGCAGCGTAAGCAGGTATGCTTTTCATTTGACGATTTACCTGTTGTTAGTTATGGAATAACGGATTCTACTTTTCAAAAGGCACTGTTTGATAAACTTGTATTATCGTTGAAAACGAACAAGATTCCTGCCATAGGATTTGTAAACGAAATGAAACTGTATGACAACGGAAATCCGGTTCCATACCAGGTTAGGCTTTTGAAAAGTTGGGTTGATAACGGGTTGGAATTGGGAAATCATACATATGCTCATTCTGATTATAATAAGATGTCTTTCACCAATTACGCACAAGATATTTTAAAAGGAGAAACGATAACAAAAGCGATTCTGAAAGACAAAAGAAAGTCAATAAAGTATTTCAGGCATCCGTTTCTTCATGTTGGCAATACAAAAGCCAAGGCCGATTCATTAAGCGGATTTCTTTTGGAACATGGGTATGTCGTTGCTCCTGTTACAATAGATAACGAAGATTATTTATTTGCATTAGCCTATAAAAGAGCAAAACAGAAAAATGATGCAGATTTAATGTTACGCATTGGTCATGACTACATTATTTACATGGAAAATAAGCTAAAATACTTTGAAAACGAAGCTGGTAAACTATTTGGCCGAAATATAAATCAGATCCTGCTTATACATGCAAGTTCGCTTAATTCCGATTATCTTGATTCCCTCATTTATATGCTTAAAAGGAATAACTATGTGTTTGTAAGTATGGATAAGGCGCTAGAAGACGACGTATATCAGACAAAAATAACTGTTTATGGTAACTGGGGCATATCATGGATAGACAGGTGGGCTCTTACACAAGGCAAAAAAGGAAGTTTTTTTAAGGACGAACCTGAAACACCTGATTACATAAAAAAATTATCGGAGTAGGCAGGAGATTGTTTCGTTGTGCCGTGAAAAGTCTATAAGGTGGTGATTAAAAGAAGAAACAACTTTTGTTAACCTGACAGGTATCCAAATAATACATGAAAAGAAAAAAGTCCGTAAGTGTGCTTTAACCAAACATAACACATTGTTCTACCGGAACGGAAATAAAAGTTATTCGTAAGTTA
>DATBXH010000228.1:0-2195 GCA_036514375.1 Bacteroidales bacterium
CGTTTTCGGATCGATCAATGCTTTGATGGTGTGATAACGGTCCATGGCTGAAATACCTGTGGTAACACCAGATCCGATTAAATCAACGGAAACTGTAAAGGCTGTTTCTTTCAACGCATTGCTGTTACGAACCATTAACTGTAAATCCAGCTCACGGCATCTGTCCCCCGTAAGGGCAACACACATCAATCCCCTGCCATGGATGGTCATAAAATTCACTATCTCTGGAGTTATCAGCTCTGCAGCTACGATAAAATCTCCTTCATTCTCGCGATTCTCATCATCAACTACAATTACCGGTTTCCCATGACGGATATCCTCAATGGCCTCGTCTATTGTATTAAATTGATTTATAACTGATTTAGTCTTCATTTCAGGTTTAAAAATTAAATCGTTTTGCTTTTTCCCAATTAACCGATTGGTTTCCTGTCAGTTGTTTTATGATACCAAGAATAATGGCATAATTCATCACAACCATATAATAAGGTGCAAAAATAATATGTAATCTCGACTTTATATTACGAAACAGCAATCCAATTAAAACGAATAGATAAAATGCTGATTGCAGGGCAAATAAAATGCTGTAAACAGTTCCGCCTTTTGCGAAGAAGAGATAAAATCCACCCAAAAATACAAATATCATTGCAAAAGGGACCAAAGTCCATCGAAGAACTTTATGAGACCAATATTGAAAAGACAACATCTTGTGTGAAAATATATTTAGTAAACCTTTAAGTCTGGTTAAAGTTTGAATGCTGCCTGCTGCAATACGTACCTTGCGCTTCAACTCTTCCGAAATATTGGCCGATGAATTTTCGTAAGCAACAGCATTGGGAACATATTTTATCTGATATCCTTTTATTGCAATATTCATCGATATGACAAAATCGTCAAGAATGGTATCCGGTTCCACCTGTCTATATAGTGAAGTCCGAATGGCAAATAATTCGCCGACTGCTCCTATCGTTGAATTGACTTGCGATTCAAGCTTCTTAATAAAAGATTCATACTTCCAGTAAAAACCTTCACCTGAAGTAATCGCATAACCGGTTTCAGTTTTTAGGATGCTCTTCTCTCCGGTAACACAGCCAACTTTCGGGTTAGCAAACGGAGAAACAATTTCCCGGACAGCGTTGGAACTTAACATTGAATTGGCATCCGTAAAAACAACAATCGGAGTTGCAGCATATTGCATTGCCCGGTTTATAGCTCCGATCTTACCTTCCCGTTCGGATTTATGAAGAACGGTAATATTCTCATATTGCCTTAGTAATTGTTCCGAGCCATCTGTAGAGCCATCCGTAACCCAGAGTTGGCTGAGTTTTTCCATTGGATAATCCAATAACGCTGAATTTTCGATTTTTGCCGGTATAATGTCTCTTTCGTTATAAGCAGCAATAATAAGAGTTACGGATGGAAGTTCTGTTTCCGAAGTCAGTTTCCTTATTACAGAGAATCGGCTTAATATCAGCAACAAAATCGTATAGCCGATATATGAATAGAATATCAACGCAAGAAAAATCCAGAATACCCATTCTATCATATCTTACTGCTATTGTAAAAATTAAGGAGTTCCTCTATATTCATTGAGTTCTGATTATAGTTTAAAGCAAACAACCTGGCCTTTTTGCTTATACTATCATAAAAATCTCTTTTCGAGATAAGTTGCAGCACCGATTCTGAAAAGTCCCAAATAGAGTCAGCAATCATGATGTTCTCCTCATGCGTGGTTTCAATTCCTTCGGTACCCAGAGTGGTTGTAACAATGGCTTTGCCGAGCAGCATACCCTCGGCAATCTTGACCCTCATGCCACTACCCGCAAACAACGGTACTATCATCACTGCAAAAGTATTCATAAACTTTTGGGAATCTTCGACTTCCCCCATAAAGTTTATCTTTCGCTTTTTCAATTTCCTGATAAGCCAGGAAGGCGCATTTCTCCCGGCAACCGTAAATTCGATATCATTTCTCTGTTTCTTAACCAATGGCCAAACCTTGTCTACAAACCAAAAGAGTCCTTCCTGGTTAGGCGTCCAATCCAACGCTCCGATAAAGAAAACAGAAGGATATCTTACGGAATCCGGTTCGTATAAAATTTTCTGAGGATCGAAGCTTGCCGGAGTAACAAGCACTGGTTTTATATTACCCATATTTTGTAGCTTCTCACCATCGACCTTTGTTATAGGAACCAACA
>DATBXH010000229.1:0-4614 GCA_036514375.1 Bacteroidales bacterium
TGAAAAGATCACCCGTCAGAAAGAACAACAATTAAATCAGGAGAAAATCAGGTTTTTCACAAATATTACACACGAATTCAGAAGTCCGCTTACACTCATCATAGGCCCGCTTGAAGATTTGCTTCGGGAACGTCATCTCGCTGCCTCTATTGGTCGTAAATTGCTGCTTATTTACAGAAACTCCAACAGGCTGCTTGATCTCATCGATAAGTTGCTTGAATTCAGAAAAGTGGAAACCGGAGCTATGAAGTTAAAAATAGCAAGAGGAAACATTGTTAGCACTTTAAAAGAAATCTGTTTCCCATTCCGTGAAATTTTTGCCGAGAAGTCTATTGAATTTGTGTTTGTTAGTCAGGAAGATAATATTGAATTATGGTACGATGCCGAAAAGCTCTTTATTATCATTAATAATCTACTATCGAATGCTCATAAATATACGCCGGAAAAGGGTAAAGTAACACTTGAAATAACTCAGGATCTGATCAATGACACCGAGGTGGTTTTCATTAAAATACAAGATACAGGCATTGGCATTCCTCAAAGTCATCGGGCTAATATCTTCGACCAGTATTATCGAATAGAAGAAGCAAAAGATGTGAAAGGATCGGGTATTGGACTGGCGTTAACCAGGAATCTTGTGGAACTTCATAAGGGTGAGATAGCTGTTGAAAGTGAAGAAGGCAAAGGATCATGTTTTACCGTCAGGTTCTTATGCGGAAAAAACCATTTCTCTCCGGACCAGATCAGTAATGAGGTAGGATCTATCGTGAAAAAATCACTTCAGATACCGGAAAGCTATATAGAAGAGCCTGACAGAACAGTAACCGAAACCGTTCCCTTACCGAAAGAGGATGATCAGAAAAAGATCATGCTGGTGGTTGAAGACAATGATGAAATACGATCATATATTGCTGATTCATTTTGCAATGAATTCAGGATTTTAGAGGCTGCTGATGGAGAATCAGGGTTGGAACAGGCTACCATGCATCTTCCGGATATTATCATTTCAGATATCATGATGCCTGGAATTGATGGTTTGGAATTATGCAAAAAAATAAAATCGAATATTAAAACCAGTCACATTCCCATTATCCTGCTTACAGCCAGAAATGCCTTGCAAAATAAGCAGGAGGGTTACGAAACAGGGGCCGACTCTTACATTACGAAACCTTTTAATATTGCATTGCTGACATCCAGAATTAATAACCTACTGGAATCCAGAAAAAGATTAGCCGACCATATCGCAAGAAGTTTATTATTTCAACCTGATGAGGTGCAGTTAGGCCTGAAAGATGAAAAATTTATATCGGATGCCATTGGAATCATTGAGAAACACATTACCAATGAAAAATTCGATGCTGAGTTTCTGGCCAGCGAATTGAATCTGAGCCATTCGGCACTGTATAGAAAGTTGAAAGCCCTCACGGGATTTAATATTACTGAATTTGTAAGGGGTGTCCGACTTAAAAAAGCTGCACAGCTTCTTCGCTCCAAAGATTATACTGTTTCTGAAGTATCATTTATGGTGGGGTTCAACGATATCAAACATTTTCGAAATTCTTTTAAGGAACAATATAAAGTATCTCCTTCCTATTATATGAAATCCGAAACTCTTTTGACCAACGAGGATTAAAAACTCTCTATTTATTAAAACATTACATGACATACTGTTTTTTAAACAGTGAAATTTCCCCTCTATTCTGACCAATTTTCCCCTCAGCCAGGGATAAGAACTATTTTACATTCGCTTCGAAAACTGACCACGGTCAGTACTCATCGACTTACATTTTAAACAAAAACTAACTTTAGTACTATGAGAAAACAAATTTTGATTTGCTCATTTTTTATTGGGTTATTTTTTCTTGTCGGATGCAAGGAAAAAAACAGTAAACCGGAAGCCAATGATCCCCCGGTAATTCAACTTAAGGCTTCAAAGATACATACAGTTCAGGGACGGGTAATAGTAATAGAAGGAACAATCACTGATGCAGTAGGGATTGAGTCCATCAATTTAAAAAATTCAGATTGGTATCTGGATAAAACCATTGTTCTAAAACAAGATACCGTACACAAAACTTACAACTTAAGCTATAAGTTCCTGATCCCTTCGAATGCAGCTAATAATGTACAATCTGTTACCATCACTGTTACCAATGTAGGAGGAAAAACAACCAGTACAGAACTTGCCGTTGCAATGGATGGAGATTTTGTTTCTCCTGCGATCAGTTTTTCAGGGTTGGTTACCGATGGTGCCGTATTAGTGCCAGGCCCCAGTGATAATTTCGATATTAATTTTACCATTACTGACGATCGTCGTTTGGGGTATTTGGTAATTAAAGAAAGTACACTGGGTTTAAACGATAGTATTTCGCCAATCGCAGGCAAACAATATAACTATATTAATAATACCATTCCAATCCCCCAACAGAAAGGCAGTTATAGCTTTAATATTTCCTTTGCCGATTCTGCAGGAAATACAGTAACGAAACAGTTAAGTGTTCAGGTAAATGTTTCCTGGGATTTTGAAAAAATGTACTTATCAGATGTAACAACAAAGGATGAGTTGACGTCAGATTTGTTCGGAGTACCCATGCTGGTGAACAAAACTGCTGCATTTACCTATGAAGCCAAATATTTCTGTGAAACTCCAAATACTGCAATAAAGTTTCTTGCCCAAAAAACAGATTTTGGACCGCATTGCTTCGGAGTTGATCCGAACAACACCTCCAAATTGAAAAATAATGTTAACGCCAGCGGAATCATTCTGCCGGATATAGGCTATTACAAAATTACTTTCAGCACTGATCCTTCTAATCTGTCTTACAGTGTTACCAAATTTGATCCGATGTCGGATCCCGATCGTCCTGCCTTGTTTGTTACCAATACAAGTGTAGACCCAGGAAACGGGTATGTCGGTGTGTTAGGGTTGATTGGAAAAGGGTTTGCCGATTGTCCGAATATGAACTGGAGTCCTGCTCAAATTGCAAATTATCCGGATCTTCAGTTGAAAGAAGACGCTACTTATCCATACCGTTGGACTACTACGGTGGCATTGAACGGGAATGTACAGTTTATTATTGGTCCGGAACATCCATGGAATTGGTGGCCAAATCCGTTCTGGCGGTTTGACCGGGGTAACGATCCTGAGATGACAGTTTTTGAAGGTGGAAACAATGTTGATATGACTGTCTCCATGAAAACTACTTATGAATTTATCTGGGATCAATATCTAAACCGTGCCAGAATGATTAAAAAGTAAACTGTAACTTCTCAAATATAACATGATAAGCATGAAAACTATATATAATATACTTAAAAAAACGATATTCCTGGTTGTTCTGTTGGGCATTTCCCTATACAGTTATGGTCAGGGTGTGAAAATTACCGGAAAAGTAACCGACCCAAATGGTACTGCTATGCCTGGTGTAGTTGTAAGGGTTCAGGATTCTCAAAGTGGTACAATCACTGACGCTGATGGAAATTATTCTATTGAAGTAGCTTCCGCTGATGCAGAACTGACCTTTTCTTTTGTTGGTTATGTCACTGAAAAAATTCAAGTAAAGGACAAAAAACAACTCGATATTTCCCTGGTACCGGATTTAAAATTATTGGATGAAGTGGTAGTCATTGGATATGGTACTGCCAAAAAGAGCGACATTACCAGTTCCATTGTTTCACTAAAAGGAGACGATCTGAATCATGAAACATCAGGTAACTTTACCAATACATTGCAGGGCAAAGCTGCTGGAGTTCAGGTAATTTCAAGCGGCGGAGCACCCGGCGCAGTGCCAAAAATCCTTATTCGAGGGTTTACCACCATCAATCTGAGTACCGATCCGTTATACGTTGTAGACGGTATTCCCATAGTAAATAAGGATGGAAATGCGAATGTTAATTTCTTCAATTCGGAAGATATAGAAAATATCGAAGTGTTAAAAGATGCATCCGCAGCAGCAATCTATGGTACCAGAGCCTCGAATGGTGTAATTCTTATTACCACCAAACGCGGAAAAGCCGGAAAAACACAATACAACTTCAATTTCACGTATGGCACACAAATGGTTACCAAACCTTACAATGTGTTAAATTCCACTGACTACGCAAATGCTTTGAATCTTTCCTATACCAATAGTAATCTTCCTGCTTTGATAACTAGTACGGATAATCTGAACAATACCGATTGGTGGAGCGCCGGAATCAGAAAATATGCACCCGAGCTTAGTGCAAACCTGTCCGCATCAGGGGGCAATGAAAAACATCAATTCAATATCGGGTTAAATTATTTTAAACAAGAATCGTTCTATCACGAAGGAATGTGGCAAAAATTTTCAGCCCGATTGAACAACGATTTTAAATTAAATAAATGGTTATCTGTCGGAGCCGATCTTAATCCGCGTTACGAATATTGGGATAATACACCCGATTGGTATGGAGATTATCTTTTGATTGACCCGATTACGCCTATTTTTCGTCCAGCTGATCAACTAACAGGCACAGAAAATGAATACAGCAAATACATGCGCTCACTTTATACTTTTGTATGGAATCCGGTAGCACGCGATAGTCGTCAGCTTGCAAAAGGTCAAAACTATGGCTTGTATACCAATTCATATG
>DATBXH010000230.1:0-3895 GCA_036514375.1 Bacteroidales bacterium
AGAATCGTTGTCCTTGTTTTCGCCGGAAATCTTTAATTTGGCAAAGGTGATCTACTAGATTCATAGGGCGTTTCTGCCAAATTTAAGATATGTCAAAGAACTTTACAAATTAGAACTTAACAGCCCTGCCCAATTGGGGGATTTAGGGGGTGTGACAAGGAAATAGCAGGACACCATGAATTAATAATACTTAAGGAAGGGAAATTTATTTGTTAGGAATGTATATTTATTCATTGGGATTGTATAAAAGGTCATTAGGATTGTATAAGAATTATTTAAAATTGTATAAAAGTTTATTATAATTGTATAATTATAAGTTAGTATTAAATATTTATCCATTAAAAATAAACATTAATTAGTTAGTAACGTACTTTTATTCATTAAAATTTCATAATAATTAACTAGTAATGTATTATAATAAGTTAGTAATAAACATTCATTCATTATAAATGTACAAATACTAGTTGTATCAATTTATTTTTCCTCCGAAATAGTAATTATACGAGTCTATTTTGTACAGATATCCGTTTTTCATGTCGATAAATTTGTAAAAAACTTATAAATACATGAAATTTACCTCATCCTATAAAAAATTCTGATTATGAATACAGCCGACATTCTTTCGATGGTTCACAGGGAAAAGCAGCGTAATCATTATTCTTCCGCCGATATGGCACGCATACTTAATGTACAACCTACATCAGTGCATGGCATGTTTAGCAGACATACCATACAAGTAGAAAAACTAATGAAGCTTTCGGAAGTTTTCCAATATAACTTTTTTAGAGAGATTGCAGCCGCTTTGCCTTACGCCGAACCAAATTATGATGTAAAGGTTGACATAGATGCCATTAAAGCACCGTTGCTGGAACGTATCAAGGAGCTTGAGATGGAGGTTGGAATACTGCGACAAACCCTTAAAGATGTTGTTTCCCGGTAACTGTGCTTACGATCGTTTGATTACTATCGCTCAGGAGAACAATTTTTTATATCCTTTTGTCTTGACACAAAAGGATCAAAAAGTCAAGAAAGTATGACGCTATATGGTACTTCGGACCCTGGTTTTCACTTCTCTTTTACGCCATACTTTCAGCGCTCTTCTTATATTTTATTATTTCAACGCTTTGGGAGTTCGTTTCATTTCCTTCATTCTTTCATTTTTTTCATTTCTTTAATCTCTTTCATTCCCTTTTCCCGACGGCATGATCGCTTTCGGCGATGTATTCTGATGGCGATTTGCCATAATAACTCCGGAATGCTTTACTGAAATACTTTGAGTCGGAAAAACCTACGGCATAACCAACCTCTGAAATGGTAAGTTTTTTCTGCTTTAACAGCATGGCAGCCTTTTTCAACCGGGTTGTTTTGATCAAATCGATGACGGACATGTCGGTTAGCGCCTTTATTTTTCTGAATAACACCGGACGGCTCATTCCGATTTCCGAAACCAGCCTGGATACGTTGAATTCCGGTTCTGAAATCTGTTCTTCGATGATGCCCAATAAACGTTGTAAAAACTTTTCATCCGGGTCCGAAATTTCTTCAAACTTTGGTTCAAGTGTAATAATTCGGCCATATTTCTTCTTCAGGTTTTCGCGGGTCATCAGCAGATTCCGGATCTTAAGTTCAAGCAATCCAATATTGAAAGGTTTGGCAATATATTCGTCAGCACCTGTTTCCAGCCCTTCCATTTGATGGATTATAGTATTTCTGGCTGTTACCAAAATTACCGGGATATGGTTGGTACGAATGTCCGATTTCATCCTGTTTGTAAGTGTAATACCATCCATCACAGGCATCATCACATCGCTGATGACCAAGTCCGGTAAAGATTCTGAAGCGATATCCCAGGCTTCCTGTCCATTCCCTGCTTCTTTGACGGTATAAAACTTTTCGAGACGGGTTTTCAAATAATCCCTTATTTCAGGGTTATCTTCAACCACCAGTATCAGGTAATCCTTCTTCGCGCCGATTGGATTTTCAACAGATGGCATCATTTCACGTGCTTCCGATTCCATCAGAAGGTAGGAATCGATCTGTTCACTTGTTTTATAATCAGTAATAATGTTCTCTTCTTTAAAATGACCATTGCCCAATGGGAGTGTTACTATAAATTTTGTACCTCCGGATTTACCATTAACAACCTCAGTGCTGATTACCTCTATGGTTCCGTGGTGAAGATCGATAATCCCCTTTGTTAGCGCCAGTCCAATTCCAAACCCGTGATTCATTAAATTACTATTTTCCACCTGATAAAACCGGTCAAATATCTTTTGAAGATGCTCTTTGGGAATCCCTACTCCGTTATCTTCCACAACTATTTCCACATAACCGGTTTTCGATTTTCCATCCGGTGGAAGTTCGCAGACCAAAAGTGTTACAGCCCCCCCTTCAGGTGTAAACTTAAAAGCATTAAAAAGAAGGTTGAACATGACTTTTTCCATTTCTTCACGATCATACCAAACCTTTATCTCTTCTTTAGCAAATTTAAAGTCAAAAGATATATTGCGAATTCTGGCGTATTCCTGGAATGCAAGCTTTATTTCATGAATGTACTTAATGATATTGCCTTCGGCTACTTTTAGTTTTAAATTCCCTAATTCCTGCTTTCTAAAATCCAGGAGCTGATTGACAAGTCTTAATAAACGATTGGCGTTCGCCTGTATCATCTGAAGCTGCTTCCGCGCTCCTGCCTCATGCATGGAATTAATGAGTGTTTCCAGGGGGCTGATGATAAGGGTAAGCGGTGTCCGTAATTCGTGAGATATATTGGTAAAGAAACGAAGTTTAGTTTGATGCAATTCGTTCTGTTTCTTATTTTCCATCTGTTCGAGGTACAGGTTCTGCTCCAACTTGAGCCTGCTCCTTATTAATCTCATAAAACTCATAAAAGCTGCCAAAATTGCCATCACATAAAGACAATATGCCCACCATGTTTTCCATGGCGGAGGCAGCACCTTAATTTTCAAACTGATGGGAATCTCGTTCCAAACGCCATCATTGTTGCTCCCTTTGGCATAAAAAGTATAAACGCCGGGTTTCAGATTCATGTAAGTAGCGGTTGGTTCATCCACATAATTCCAGTTATTTTCAAAACCTTCAAGATAGTATGCGTATTTGTTTTTGCTAGGTGTTATATAATTTAAGACGGCAAAACCAATGGAAAAAACATTTTGGTCGTAATGCAGCCTAATGGATTGAGTTTCGTTCAAAGGCCGTTTCAACAAAGCATTACCACTGCCTGTTTTAATTTCCTTATTAAATACCTTCAATTTTGTAAATACAAGGGAAGGAACCGATTTATTCTGAAGAATACTATCCGGATAAAATGTTACGATCCCATTGTATCCGCCAAAATACATCTTACCTGTGTGATCCTTCATGTAGGAGTTAAAATTGTACTCTTTGCAAATTAATCCATCATTTTTGTTGTAATTCCAAAATCTTTTCCGAACCGGGTCGAATTTGGAAATGCCATTCTCGGTACTCAGCCATAGAAAGCCCTTACTATCTTCGAGCATTCCAAAGATATTATTGCCGGGCAACCCGTCCTCGGTAGTGTATCGCCCAAAGTGTCTGGTCCTTTCATTATAAGCATATAACCCGTTACCACGTGTACCTACCCAGATTTGCTTACGATGGTCCTCATGAATAAACTGGATAAATTGCCCATCCGGATAATCCGTTACCGTTTGGGTATTTACAAAACGGATAATCTTACCATCAGAATACTTTAGATTCAGTCCCACCGAAGCGCCGATCCATAACCGATTTTTCGAATCGAATAATAAACAGGTAAGGAAGTCGGAATTAATGGTATTTGAGTTGGACTCACTAAAATGAAAGGTTTCAAACTTATTTTCTTTCTTATTGTATTTGCAAAGGCCCCCACCGT
>DATBXH010000231.1:0-2355 GCA_036514375.1 Bacteroidales bacterium
TGCAGATATCGCTTAAAGGTGTTGCGAAGGATGATTTTACAATGATCCTTGGATATCCCGGATCTACCAACCGGTACATGACTTCATATGGTGTTAAGGAATTACTTCAGGTTGAAAATCCAGATCGGATAAAGATCCGTGGCGCACGCCAGGAGATTCTTACCCATGATATGAATGCCGATCCTGTTGTTCGTATTAAGTATTCCGATAAATACAGTACTTCGTCCAACTATTGGAAGTATTCCATTGGCCAGGATAAAGGATTGGTAACATTGGATGTCATTGAAAAAAAGCAGGCTGAAGAAGAAAAATTCCGCAATTGGGTCAATGCTGACCCCGACCGCAATAAGAAATATGGACGTGCACTTCCTCTGATTAAGGATGCTATAGAGAGCCGGAAGTATTATCAACAGGCTATGCAATATATTAATGAAGCTTTACTTCAATCTACCGAGTTACTTACTTTACCGCTCTCGTGTTTTGAATTATATACTACATTGAAAGGACATCCGGATAGTCTCAGGGCAATTAATCAGTTAACAGATGATGTCCGGGTGAAAGCCAGGAAATTTTTTAAAGACTATAATCTCTCCACTGATAGAAAGATTGCGGCTGTTATGTTTAAACTCTATTACGATAATGTAAACCAGGGACTTCGTCCAACATTCCTGAATGAAATTAACAGCAAGAAGTACAAAGGGAATTATGATAAATATGTGGATGAACTTTATAAGAAGACGTTTTTTGATGATTCCGTAAAACTGATGAGATTTCTGAGCAACCCTACTTTAAAAGGATTTGAGAAGGATGAAGCTTTTGAAGTTGCCATTTCTATTGCTCAGACCTATTGGGGTATGATTGATATTGTTCGAGGTATGGAAGATGATCTGAACCGGGGTAACCGGCTCTACATTGAAGGATTACGGGAGATGGAAAAAGACAAAGTGTTTTACCCTGACGCTAATTTTACAATGCGAATGACGTATGGTGAGGTAGGTGATTATGATCCGCGTGATGCTGTTCATTACAATTATTTTACCACATTAAAGGGTGTGATGGAAAAAGAGGACACCTCGAACCTTGATTTTATCGTCCCCCAGAAATTGAAAGATCTTTATAAAGACAGAGATTACGGAGTTTATGGAAATAATGGTGTAATGCCTGTTTGTTTTACCACCAATAATGATATAACCGGGGGCAATTCCGGGAGCCCTGTAATGAATGGTAAAGGCGAATTAGTTGGCCTTGCTTTCGATGGAAACTGGGAAGCGATGAGTGGCGACATAATCTATGAGCCGGAACTGCAAAAGACCATATGCGTTGATATCCGCTATGTTCTTTTTATCATGGATAAATTTGCCGGTGCCAAATATCTGGTTGATGAGATGACGATTAATCAGTCACCTGCTATTAATAATTAATCAGTCATGTCCGAACCGATTACTATTTATACGGATGGGTCATCAAGAGGTAATCCGGGCCCCGGAGGTTTTGGAATAGTCATGATTTCAGGATCGCACCGTAAGGAACTAGCACAGGGATACACGCTTACAACAAATAACCGCATGGAGTTAACGGCGGTAATCGTGGCGCTCGAAGCGTTAAAATTTGAAAACAGTCATGTAACCATATATACTGATTCACGCTATGTGGTTGATGCCGTTGAGAAGGGTTGGGTTTTTGGATGGGAGAAAAAAAGTTTTAACGGTAAGAAGAATCCCGATTTATGGATTCGGTTTTTGAAAATCTATAGAAAGCACCATGTAAAGTTTGTCTGGGTGAAAGGACATGCCCAAAACAAAGAAAATAATCGTTGCGATCAGCTGGCAGTTGAGGCATCATCAGTTCCAAAGCTTATAATCGACGAAGGTTATAATCCCGACTCAGATTAAGTTTGAAAGCTGTTAACAATAATTTAACAATAACTTAAAATTGGAGTTGAAACCTTACTTTCAAAATTGCCGTTTACAAAGGCGAAATTAAAGGAAAAAACAGTATGAAGAAATTTACTTATTTGATGTTGTTCATGTTAGTTGCAACACAGGGCATGTTTGCTCAGAATACAACACGTTATCAGGCTTTGTTTGTTTACAACTTTACACGTTACATCCAATGGCCGACAACTAATTCACAGGAATTTGTGATTGGAGTTTTAGGAAAATCTGATATTTACGGCGAGTTACAAAATATAACCGCTCAGAAGAAAATTGGTTCAAGTATCATTACGGTAAAAAGGTTCTCAAGCCCCTCTGAAATTAGCAAATGTCAGATATTAGTTGTTTCGGGTGAAGAGAGCTCACTGGTACCTCAATTAGCTTCCCAATTGCAGAGCAGGCATACACTTATTATTACTGA
>DATBXH010000232.1:0-2793 GCA_036514375.1 Bacteroidales bacterium
AATATGAAGGGAAAGAATACAATAATGGTTACGCCCGCGATATAACCGATCGTAAAAAGACCGAACAGGAACTTATCAAGGCCAAAGAAAAGGCTGAGGAAAGTGACCGGCTTAAAACGGCTTTTATACAAAACATGAGTCACGAAATCCGTACACCCATGAATGCCATCATGGGCTTCTCCGAATTATTAGGAGAAAACTATAACAACAAACCCAAGCTTAAATATTTTTCAGAAATAATAAACCAGCGTAGTAATGATCTGCTCAATATAGTAAACGATCTGCTTGATATAGCCAAAATCGAATCAGGCCAGTTCCAGATCTATTATGAGGATTGTAACATCAATAACTTATTCGCCGAACTTAAAGTGTTTTTCGCCGAGCAACAGACCCGGATGAAAAAACAGAACATTTTCTTTGACGTACAGGCTCATTGCGATTTACGGAGTCTGGCCATTACAACCGATAAAGTAAAACTTAAGCAAATTTTTATTAATCTTTTCAGCAATGCGTTTAAATTTACTGATGAGGGAAAAATAGAAGGCGGATGTATATTGGATGAAAACCGGAAATTGATTTTTTACGTTTCCGATACCGGAATAGGTATCCCTCAGGATAAACATCAATATATTTTTGAGCGCTTTTCCCAACTCGAAAAAGGAGGGCCGCGTTTTTACGGGGGAACAGGATTGGGTTTATCAATTGTTAAAGGACTAGTCGAATTATTGGGCGGTAAAATATGGTTAGAGTCCGAACCAGGCAAAGGAACTACATTTTATTTTACCATAGACTATAAAAACCAGCCCGCTCCTGACACATTACCAAATGAAGAAAAATTAGTTCAGGAGGATTATGATTTTCAAAACAAATCAATCCTTGTGGTCGAAGACGATCCGTATAACATGGAGCTGATTCTGGAGGTTATTTCAGGCACCGGTTTAAACATCTTACTTGCCCGAACAGGCAGTGAAGCTATCGATATTGCACTATCACAAACACCACAGTTGGTATTACTGGATATAGGACTTCCCGATATGATGGGTTACGAGGTAGCCCGTCAAATATTACTTCAACGACCATTTATGCCAATAGTTGCACAAACCGCGTATGCTACCGAAGAAGATAGAAATAAAGCGACTAAGTCCGGTTGTGTTGATCATATAAGCAAACCCCTAAAGTCGGAAAAGTTACTTGGAACGATCCATAAGTACTTAGCATAACATTTTATTTTATGCTTAAACAGACTTTTATTAAACTGACAAGTAAATACACTGAGGACTCATCATTGGTTCAAAGCTTATGGAATGAGTTAAGCAATGCATATTCCGGCAAAAGCAGATACTATCATAATCTGTCTCATATTGAGAACATGCTTTTGACTCTGAACCAGGTAAAAAATAAAATAAGTGATTACGATACTGTTTTGTTTGCATTGTACTACCACGATTTTGTTTATGAACCGACCTCAGATAAAAATGAAGAGAAAAGTGCTGATGTGGCAGGGACTATACTCTCAAAACTCAATTATCCCTGCGAAAGAATTTCAAATTGTTACACGTTAATATTGGCAACCAGGGATCATATAGCTTCCGGAAACAATGATACAAATTACTTAACGGATGCAGATTTATCAATTCTTGGACAAGATTGGGATTTGTATTTGCAATATACAAAAATGATAAGGCAGGAATATGTCATATATCCAAATGAAGTATATAATGAAGGTCGAAAAAAAGTAATAGACTTCTTTCTGAAAATGAATCAGATTTTTAAAACTCAGTATTTCTTTGAGAAATTTGAAAGACAGGCAAAAGAGAATTTAATCAAAGAGCTAACGCAATTGTAGATGCGATTATTCATGACCGACTTAACGAAAAAGAGACAAAAACTATCATCAACCCAGCGTATAACTTTTTATGAAGGAAATACAGTCCTGGATTATATTGAGCATCAAAAAAACCTAACCTCAAAAATTTAAAATCAAATTGGCATTATATGAAAACCATTATCAATGTTATCTTAGTTTTGTTGCTTTTTAGTATCTCTTTTGATAGTTTTTCTCAGGGTAAGATCGATGAATCCAAAAAGGAGCTTAAAGAAGGCAGAGAAAGTAACGACACTGAAGATGCATCGTCATCATCTTCCAGCGATAATTCATCTGACAATATAGTATTTGAAATAGTTGGCAAAGCATTTTTATATGTAACATATTATGCTTTCATTGGGAATTATGCTGAGGAGGACCATTTGCACAGTAATCTCACCAAATACCCTTATTATAATGGTTCATCAGGAAATTACGAAAATCCTGATTCGGTCCCATCACTAGCAAAAATATTACGGTTAGATTTGGAGGATAAATTGTTACTTAGCCCGCCCAATATTTTTGGGAATCATTTAAAAGCCAAATTTAGATCTTTTCAGTTTTTTTATCTGCAGGCTGATTATTTTCAGCTTACGGAATTTAATAAGTTTAACAGGAGCTATTCGAATCTTTCATTATTTAATTTCAATTTCTGCTATGACCGGGTCAGACTCGAAAAATTTAATTTAGGTTGGACCTTGGGCATAAACTATGTGGGTAATGATATTAATAAAGCTGGGTTTTCCTGTGGCCTGAATACCGATATATTTTTATTTAAAACAATTAGCCTCTATAGTTCCATGAAGTGGGGCTCAATTAATAATGTTCCTGTTAATGAATTTGAAATACAATGTAGATATCATGAAAAGAATTATTTTTATTCGATAGGTTATGAGCATTTAAAAATAGGCTCGCCAACTTATGATTTT
>DATBXH010000233.1:0-2658 GCA_036514375.1 Bacteroidales bacterium
GACCGGCTTTATTAGCCAATGATTTTTTCAGGAACAACTTTTTGGGCGACGTGCTCGACGGTGACGCTAGTTTCAATACACCTGCAGTAAATATTGCTGAAAATGGCGATAGTTACAGTATTGAAGTTGCAGCTCCGGGCCTTGCTAAAAATGATTTTAAAATAAATCTGGATCACAATGTATTAACCATTTCATCTTCGAAAGAAAATAAAAAAGAAGAAAAAGAAGGGAAATACACTCGTCAGGAATTTAGCTATTCTTCATTCTCAAGGTCGTTTACATTGCCTGAAAGTGTCGATGCGGAAAAAATTTCAGCTTCGCATAAAGATGGGATTTTGTATATCAGCATACCCAAAAGAGAAGAAGCTAAGGTAAAACCTGCCCGCGAAATAGCTATTGCTTAATTTTTGCAGATTGATAAAAAATGCCATGCCTCTGGGTATGGCATTTTTATTTTAAGAAAACAAACAAATCAATAAAAAATTAACTTTACGGCTTTCTTAACGTAATTATTATCAAAATTTAAAGATTGATGAATATTAGGTCGGCTCTGTATTTCAGTGTTATATTGCTACATTATATTTTTGTTATTCATGTTAGTGGTCAGGATGTTAAAAATGTTGGCAATACAACCGCTGAGAACAAATATTATAATTGGTATAACCTTGATCCTTTGAAGGATAAAATAGTTGGAATAGGAACGGAACGCGCTTATAACGAGCTCTTAAAAGGTAAAACCTTAACTTCTGTGATAGTAGCGGTTATCGATGGAGGAGTTGACATAAAACACGAAGATCTGCAGGGAAAAATATGGGTGAACAAAGGTGAAATACCTGGAAATGGCATTGATGACGACCACAATGGTTATGTCGACGATGTGAATGGTTGGAATTTTATAGGGGGACCTGAGGGTAAAGATATTGAGCAGGAAACTTTGGAATTGACACGTCTTTATAAAAAATATAGTGATAAATTTAAAGGAGTTGATAAGTCTGCGTTATCTGAAAATGATTTGAAAGAGTATACGGAATACGAGAAAATTAAAAGCAAATACCTCGAAAAGGCCAACAAGGCCCTTGAAAGTTTTCAGAATATTCAGAATTTCACGAAGGTTTACAAATTTAGTGATAGTATAATAAGTAATATGCTGCACAAAACTGATTATAATTATAAGGATATTAAAAAGATAAAAACAGGAGATAACGAGCAGCTAAAAGCTATAAAGAAATTTCTTTGTGGTTTGTATAAAAATGGATTTAATGCAAAGGAATATGACGATTATTTGAAGTATACCTCTTCAAGGATAAATTATCAGTTCAATTATAAATTTAATCCTCGTTCCATTGTGGGTGACAATCCTGAAGTATGGAATGATAAGGCTTATGGAAATAATGATATAATTGGACCCAAACCGGATCATGGGACTTTTGTGTCAGGTATCATTGCCGGAAATCGGCATAATAATCTTGGTATAAAAGGTATTGCTGACAGTGTTAAAATTATGGTTGTCAGAGCAATTCCAGATGGAGATGAGCGCGATAAAGATGTGGCTAATGCCATCATTTATGCGGTTAATAATGGCGCACAGATAATTAATATGAGTTTTGGGAAAGATTATTCACCTCAAAAGAAATTTGTTGACGATGCGTTAAAACTTGCCGAATCGAGAGGAGTTTTGATTATTCACGCAGCTGGTAATGATGCTGAAAATATCGATACCATGGCACATTATCCGAATAATTTCGATTTGGCTGGTAAAAAGATTATGGATAGCTGGATAACAGTAGGGGCTTCATCACAAAAGCCAAATAGGGAATTAGCAGGAAGCTTTTCCAATTATGGCAAAAAGGAAGTGGACTTGTTTGCACCTGGAGTTAGGATTTATTCGTCTAAACCAAATAATAGATATGAAGAGGGTGATGGCACCAGCTTTGCTGCTCCTATGGTTACGGGAGCTGCTGCACTTCTCAAATCGGTTTACCCATCACTGACTGCAGCTCAGTTAAGGGAAATCCTATTGAAATCGAGTACAAAATATCCAAAGCTAAAAGTTTATCAACCTAATGATAATGATGATAAAAACAATAAAAGAATAAAGGTTGCTTTTGAATCATTGTCTCAAACCGGAGGTGTTCTTGATGTTTATGAGGCTTTAAAACTGGCCGGGCAATATGTTAATAGTAAATAACGATTTTATGGATATTTAACTTATTAATGATTTAGATAAATAAAATTTAATTTATTGCAATGAAAGAATATTTTAGTAGCAAAAAATGGGTTGTTACTGAAATGCGCGTAAACGATTTTGCAATATTTATTTAACAAACATATTGTGTTGTTACAAAGGGTTGAGAGATCGGGCAATCATTTAAAATGATTACTACTTTTGAATCTCGATTATAGTAAATATTTTACATGAATTACTATTTGATTTTTCGACAATTTCGTCTTTTTTTAAAGTACTTTATTATTGTTTTTCTTATTTTTTCAATTTCAGGGGTACTGACATATCGACTTATTCCTGTTCCTTTTACTCCCCTAATGCTTCAAAGGGTCTTCGAACAATCTTGTTCACATAAAAAAGTACATTTTCAGCATAAATGGGTTACAATCGATAAAATATCGCCTAATATGGTATTGGCAGCTGTTGCGGCTGAA
>DATBXH010000234.1:0-8733 GCA_036514375.1 Bacteroidales bacterium
CCCGCTATGGATATCGCGTTGTCAATGCACAATGGACGCGGTCCGATGGATCTTCTTTATACCAGGTTGATATTAAAGTGGTCGGTGTAGATGATATCGGATTGGTAAGCCGGATTACCGATGTAATTTCGAAGGATACCAAGGTAAACATGCGATCCATGTCAATCAATAAGAACGACGGTATGTTTGAAGGTTTCGTAACCCTGTTTGTAATGGATACTACTCATCTTGACGCGCTGATCAATAAGTTAAAAAAAGTTAAAGGTGTGCTTAGTGTAAGCAGGATTTCATCTGTATAGTTTTTGTTGTATCTTTGAAATATTATTTTTACTTTTTTAAGTGCGATTTCTTGGAAATGCTAAATAATGATTTTGAATGATCAAATTTAGAGGCTATGAAGAAATTAAGTTTTATCCTGATAATATATGCGCTGACGCTTCATGCAAATGCGCAGCTTGTGGCCCCCGAAGGAATTGGTAAGTCTCAAAATGATTCTTCATTTGTAAAGAAGATTGATTATACTTTCAGCACAGGCACTAGTTTTTTCACTTCGCCTGGTTATGCGAGCGGCTCATCTTTTTACCTGGCACCGGAATTTAAATTGAAACTTTCTCCAAAATTCAGGGTAAATGCAGGAATTATGCTTGCTCAAAACAGGTTTAACATAAATATGCCAACAAGCCTTTTCGGTGAAAAGAGCGTAGTTGTAAAATCTTCGCCAACTTATGATGGCGTAGCATATGCAAGTGGTTCATATTCCTTAAATTCAAGGCTTACTTTTAGCGGTAGTATTATTAAAAGTTTTAGCCCTGACGGAAGCTATTCTGATAATGTGGCATGGCGGAATTCGTTTCAAATGATGTCACTTGGTGTCGATTATAAACTTAGTGATCACATGTCAATTGGAGGTGGCGTTCATTTCTTGCAATCCAGCGGATTTAATCCTTATACGGGATATAATTATATGTCACCAGGACTTGGATTTGGTCCTTTAAATTCTTTTTACGGACCTATCAGATAAATATACGAATATATCCGCAACTGGCCCGGGAATGTGAATTCTTTTGCTTTTCTGTAATTAATACCTGACTTATACCGAAGTTATGATTGTAACCTGTGTTCATGTTCATGTTAAACCCGACAGGGTGGAAGATTTTAAAAAAGCCACCGTAGCTAACCATAAGGAATCTGTCAAAGAACCTGGTAATCTTAGGTTCGATCTCCTGCAAGATTCCAAAGATCATGGAAAATTTATGATTTACGAGGCTTATGAATCGGAAGAAGCTGCCGCGGCTCATAAAAATACAACCCATTATGCCACATGGCGTGATGCGGTGGCAGACTGGATGGCCGAACCAAGACAGGGAATCAGATACAATATTGTTACACCTCTTGATAAATCAAAATGGTAAAAGCCTTTCAATTTGCACAAACGCCTAAGATTATATTTGGAAACGGAACCCTGGCTGAATTACCCGGGCTGGCTAAAATTTATGGAAATGATATATTGCTCGTCACAGGCGGTGCTTCTTTTATTCATTCCAAACACGGTGAATATCTGCTGCATACTTTTGAAATGACAGGGATTCATTACCATCATGTCACTGTCATGCGGGAACCGTCTCCTGAAATGATCGATCAAACGGTTATCCGTTACCGCGATGCAAACATTCGCATGGTTGTTGCCATTGGAGGAGGGAGTGCCATTGATGCCGGTAAAGCAATTTCGGCTATGTTAAGTCGTACAGAGTCCGTGACTGAATTTCTTGAAGGTGTGGGAACCAAAGATCATCCCGGGACTAAAGTACCTTTCATTGCGATACCCACAACCTCAGGCACCGGCAGTGAAGCAACTAAAAATGCAGTGATTTCTCAGATAGGGCCCTTGGGGTTTAAGAAATCCCTTCGCCATGATAATTTTGTTCCTGATATCGCCATTATTGATCCTGAACTTACGTTACATTGTCCTCCCGACATAACGGCCGCTAGTGGTATGGATTGTTTCACCCAGTTGGTGGAAGCTTATTTGTCTGCCAAATCCAGTCCAATAACAAATGCAATTGCATTCGATGCAATTAGTAAACTTAAAACTGCATTACCTAAAGCCTGGCGCATGGGACAGGACATCGAAGCCCGATCGGATATGGCTTATGCAGCGCTTATTTCAGGAATTTGTCTGGCTAATGCAGGTTTAGGAGCTGTGCATGGTTTTGCTTCATCCATCGGAGGGTTGTTTGTAATACCTCACGGTTTGGTTTGCGGAACATTAATGGCCACTGCTAATGAGGTAACTGTTAAAAAGTTAAGACAACAGAATTCGTTAAATCCTGCTTTGGCGAAGTACGTTGAACTTGGTAAACTTTTTACCTGTGAAGAACAAAAAAGTCAGGATTATTACATCGATAGGTTTATTGAGATAATTAAGGAATGGACTGATACAATGAAAATAAGCCGTTTAGGCAGATTTGGTATAAAGCCCTCTGACATCGAAAAAATTGCAGATAATACGGATGTCAAAAACAATCCGATTAAATTAAGCAGAGAAGATTTGATTGAGATTCTGGAGGCTAGACTCTAGGGATAGATAAGATGGTTTTTTACCAAATCGCACATTCTTTATGAAACTTCAGTTTACTTCTGGTCGAGGAAAATAATCGAACTATCGCCATAACTCAGGAACCTGAAATTGTTCTCTAGGGCATACCGGTAGATTTCTTTCCAATGATTGCCGACAATTGCGGAAACAAGTAATAATAAAGTGCTTTTTGGTTGGTGAAAATTCGTAATCAGCGCTTTTATGCTTTGAACCTGGTATCCGGGAGCTATCATGATTTGTGTGGTTGCAAACAATTCATTCGTACCGTTTGCCTTTGCATGTTTAATTAGGACTTCCAGGGCTTCCGGATAGAGGAGTTCTTTTTCCAGCTCATAGGCATTCCATTGATTCAGATGAAGGACAGTTTCTTTATTTCCAATCCCTTTTCTCATTTTAATGCCCAGCCCGTAAAGGCTTTCAAGAGTGCGCAGGGTTGTGGTACCAACCGCAATGATCTTTCCATAGTTTTCCTTAAGCTTTTGCAAAGAATCGACGGAAATAGAAAAGAACTCGGTATGCATTTCATGCTCTGTTATGGTTTCGGACTGAACAGGTTTAAACGTACCGGCACCTACATGAAGAGTTAGTTCTGTTGATGTTATACCATTATTGTCAAGCTTTTTCAACAAGGTTTCAGTGAAATGCAATCCGGCTGTTGGGGCAGCCACAGAGCCTTTAATTCGCGAATAAACAGTTTGATACCGGTCGCGATCAATGGCTTCACTATCACGATTCAGGTAGGGTGGGATAGGAGTGACACCAGCCAGTTCAATCACTTCGCTGAAAGTAAGCTGATCATCATCCCAGGTAAAGAGAATATCCTGGTGTGTCCTGTGATCTGCCCGTTTATTGGCAGTAAGGATAATCGTCTTACCGTTAGTCTCAATGGTTTTTGTCAATGTATTATCCTTCCATTTTTTCAGATTGCCCACGATACATCTCCATGTGCATCCGTGTGATTGGAAAGCCTGCTGGTATTCCGCTGGATCCACAGGTTCAAGGCAAAAGATTTCAATATTTGCACCCGTTTGTTTCTGAAACTTTAACCTGGCCGGGATCACCCGAGTATTATTAAATACCAGTAAATGGTCTGTTTCTAATATTTCCGGCAAGTGTGAAAACCTGGTTTCGAATATGTTGCCTTTTTTATAGACAAGCAGTTTGGATTGGTCTCTTTCAGCCATTGGATATTTGGCAATACGTTCGTCTGGCAAAGGATAATCATAATCAGCAATATGAATGTTTCTAAGTGCTTCCGGCTTGTTAATCATTTATTTATTAAGTATTGAAAATCGTCTCGATAATATCGTGCAAAATTAGTTATTTTTGTTCAGCCAATTAAAACCGGGAAACATGACATTCAAGGTAGGTGATAAAGTTAAGTTTTTAAACGATGTAGGTGGTGGCATCATCACAAGGATAAAACAACAGACCGCTTTTATCGAAACCAGTGATGGATTTGAGATACCTGCAGATTTTTCAGAATTAATTAAAGTTGAGGAAACTGGTTTTGGAGGAATGCGACCGGAGCCTACTGCCTCGGTTTCAAAATTTGCCGGATCTAATGTTTCCGTTCAGAAAAACTCCCCGCAAAGGCAGGAGATTGAGGAACTGGAGCACGAAATGGAACAGGATGATTCCGACGAAGAAGTAATCACCAGTGAAAATTGCACGCTGAATATTCTTCTCGGACTGGTTCCGGTAAAAATGAAAGGTAGCATGGAACCTGATTTCCAGGTTTACCTGATTAGCGATTGTGCCTATCGCATGCTTTATACCTTCTCTGTTGTTCAGGATAATTTTGTTCGTGGCCGTAAAGTTGGTCATGTGGAAGAAGATACCAAAGTGCTGGTAACCACGTTTACCATGGTGGAGTTGAAGCAAATACAATCGTTTAAAATCAATTGTATTTTTTATAAAAAAGGTATTTATCTGCCTCACGAACCGGTTATATACGAATACAGAGTTGATCCTTTGTCAATAGTTGCTCCTGCCACCTGGGAGGAAAACGATTATTTCGAAGAAAAAGCTATTGTTGTCAATATTACTGAAATGAGCCTTCTGTACGAGATCGAACGGATGGTAACGGAAACGGAAGAGAAATTTATCATTCAGAAGAAAAGGAAAGATCAAACGCCCAAAAAGACCGCTGCAAAACCACAGCCCTCAGCTGAATCCGAGACTGAAGAAGTGGATTTGCATATCGAACATTTGGTAGATGACTATTCAAGCCTTTCAGCCGGGGAAATTGTTGATATCCAAATGAGCAGATTTACAATTGCCATGGAAGGTGCAATACGTGGTAAAACACGTAAGATTGTGTTTATTCATGGCGTGGGTAACGGAAAACTTAAATACGAAATTCGTAAAACACTGGACAGCAAATATCCCAAGCTCCGTTATCAGGACGCATCTTTCAAGGAATACGGATACGGGGCAACCATGGTGATGGTAAAATGAGATAAGAATTTTGTAATTTTATAAAAAATTAGGCCATGACAAAGAATCAATTGGAGGAATTACGTAAACTGCCTAAAGAAGATAAAATACAGCTTGTCCAAATGCTATGGGATGATATTGCCAAAGATCAGAATTTTGATGATTTACCAGACGAGCACAAACGATTATTAGAAGAAAGACTGGAATCCATAAAAATGGGTAAAGCTGCGTTTAAATCGTGGGATGATGTTAAGCGTAAGTTTGAAAGAAAAGATTAAAAAGTTAATTCTATATAAGAATTTGTATCTGAGAAATATTTTTATCTGGATATTTCTGGCGTTCTTTTCAAATTCTTTGATGGGTCAAGCAGTCAAGACTGTTAACTTCAAAAAGTATTTTGACGAAGCAGGAGTGAACGGATGTTTTGTTCTTTACGATCAGAACAACAATATTTATGTCAGGTACAACACCGAACGATGCGACAGCATGTACTTACCTGCTTCAACCTTTAAGATACCGAATTCGGTTATTGCCTTAGAGGAGAAAATTGTAAAAAGCGACACCCAAACGATCAAATGGGACGGCACCGTCTGGGATCGCAAAGAAATGAACCAGGACCAGGATTTACGTACCGCCTTTAAATATTCGGTTATTTGGGTTTATTTTGAATTTGCCCGAAAGATCGGACTTGAGAAATATAAAGAATATCTTACCTCGTTCGATTATGGGAATAAAGACCTTTCCGGCTCACCGGATAAGTTTTGGCTCGACGGTGGATTGAGGATTTCGGCTAACCAGCAGGTGGAATTTCTGAAGAATTTTTACAGTTACCGGTTAAATGTCTTCAAAAGTTCCATTGATGTTGTAAAGAGGCTGATGGTTATAGAAGCTCCGCACGATTATAAATTATCCGGCAAAACCGGAGGTGGCTATTTGCCGGATATGAAAGTGATCATGTGGTTGGTGGGATATGTGGAAAAAGCCGGAAATACTTATTTTTATGCCCTCAATTTTACTTGCGATAAGTATACCGCAGAAACAGGAAAATTAAGGCTTACGATTTTGAAGAATATATTGAAAGAGTTGAAGGTGTTGTAAAAGTTGTAGAGGTAATACGTAAATTACAGCTTCTACAACTTCTAAACCTAAAAATAAAAAGCAGGCCGTTCTATCGCTCCGCTTTGGCGGGGAGGAAAGTCCGGGCAACATAGGGTACCATCCTTCCTAACAGGAAGATATCCGCGAGGGTATAGTAACGGAACAGAAAATAACCGTCCCGATAAAGAATCCTGGAATTTTACGTTGTAAAGTTCTGAAGATTCCGAATCGGAATAAGGGTGAAAAGGCGGGGTAAGAGCCCACCGGTGTTGGCGGCGACGCTGACAGCCGTGCGTCTGATGGGTTGTAAGACCATGTATATCACGATATCCTCCGGGATACAGCGTTGCCCGCGCTGATGCGCAAGCAATCGTGAGGGGTAGGTCGCAAGAGGTTGGTGGTGACATCAATCCCAGATAAATGATAGAAATTCCCTTGGGAAAACAGAACCCGGCTTACAGGCTTGCTTTTTATTTTTACAATTTTTTTGTACGTTAGTAGTTATAAACAGAGTTTGCAAATCAAACTTTACCATTTAACCTTATGATACCTAAATTTCAATTAACATTTCTTTTGTGTTGTGCTTTTGTTCTCGTACAGGCACAAACCCAGACCAAAACCCAGGATCAGGACAAGAACCTGGTAAAAAATCCCAGTTTTGAAATTTATGAGAAGTGTCCGGAAGGCTCCACATCGATGGATCTTTCTCATAAATTGGTTCCGTTTTGGAGTTATCCTACCGCCGCTACTCCCGATTATTTTAACCGTTGCGGTATCAACGACGTAAGGGTCCCCAGTAATTTTGCCGGAGTAAGTGAGCCTAAATCAGGTAATGGTTACGTTGGTGCCATTCTTACTGGTACGGAGTATAATTATCGTGAGTATTTCCAGGGTACATTCACTCATCCGCTGGAAAAAGGGAAAAAGTATTGCGTAACTTTTTATTACAGGTTGGCTTCCTATTCAAGATATGCTGTAGACCAGCTAAGTGTTTATTTCAGCCAGACCGAAATAAAAAACACCAGTAAAGAGAACCTTCCGTTTGAACCGCAGGTAAATAACAAGCCTGGATTGTTCCTGGATAACCTGGAAGATTGGGAACGTTACTGCCAGGTTTATACAGCAACAGGCAATGAACAGTTCTTTATCGTGGGTAATTTTAAAAATTATGATCACACCAACTATGTTGTGACGGACAAGAATATTACCAACCTGCGGAATAAGTCCTATGCATACTACTTTTTTGATGATTTTTCCATCAAGGAACTCGAAAACTGCAATGATTGTCCATGTGTTCCTCATACCATGGATGTGGCGTTAATCGATTCCAGTTTTACGGGCGGTTTTGATCCGCGCACCGGTGTCTTCAAAGGACTAAAAAATGATGGAAAGATTACCCTCGCTATTCGCGGCGGAACTCCACCGTACCAGGTAGCATGGTCGGATAAAAGCCTTTCCGGACCACGTTTGACAAATCTTCCGGCCGGAGTTTATTCGTACAAAGCATTCGATCAGTATAACTGTAATTCCACCGGTACCGTTGTATTTAAAGCTCCTGAAATTCCTGCAGATGCGATCAGCGACGGGCTTAAAAATATTGAGGAAGGATCGGCTATCGTACTTAAAAATATCTTTTTTGAATATAATAAAACAACGTTATTGCCGACTTCTTTTGCAGAACTTGACAAAGTGGTTGCTTTTATGAAAGAAAGCGGTGTTCAATTAATCGAAATTAGCGGACATACCGATAGTGACGGTTCGGATAAGTACAACAATACGCTCTCACAGGGCAGGGCGAAAGCAGTAGTAGATTACCTTATTTCTCAGGGTATTGATCCTCAACGATTACGCGCGGTAGGATATGGTAAATCAAGGCCAATTGAAACCAACCAAACGCTGGAAGGAAAGGCCATCAATCGACGCGTGGAATTCCTGCTGGTTAAAAAATAAAAAGATCACCTTAAAACTTTATCTATGAATCGATTATTATTATCAATCATCATATTATCATTTTCTGTTTGTGTTTATTCCCAATCCTCGGTAAAAGGGTTCAAAAGCTTTGAGAAGGGCGAATATGATAAAGCCGTAGAAACTTTTACAAAGCATTTACAGGACGACACCTCCAGTTGTGCTGCCTACTTTGGTCTGGCACTGACCTATTCCGTTGAGAATTTTCCCAACCACGATTATTTCAAGGCCTGGGACAATTACGAAAAAGCCATGGCACACTTCGATAAATTAAATGAAGACGAACGGGTATTTTTCAGGGAGTTTTTTACAAACCGCGATTCCAAAAGACGTAACAAACCCCTTAAATACAACTTTGAATATGAAGAAAAGGACATTGAGGATCATTTGATCAAATTTGTGCGTGAGGAAAATAATATTGCTGTTGCCGAACACTTCCTGGCTGTTTATCCGAATTCGAAATATTATGAGAACGTGGTGCATATACGCAATCACATCAAATATCGTCTGGCAGAAAAAGCGAATACCATAGATGCGTTCAACAACTTCATCAAGACATATCCTGATGCGGCACAGATTCCGAAAGCAATAAATGCAAGGAACAGGCTTGCCTTTGAAGAAGTTAAAAAGAT
>DATBXH010000235.1:0-5289 GCA_036514375.1 Bacteroidales bacterium
TGGTTCAGGGTAGCGGCTGTTACTTCCGCAGGTATGGGTCCCTGGAGCGATCCAATCATGAAAGTAGTGTCATAAGTAAAAATAGATCAGGAGGCGAGAATGCCTTTGCCGTAGGGATGAGGTAAAGGTTATTGAGCGTAGTCGAAAGATTACGCTCATTTTTGTTGGTTTTAACCCCAGACCTCTTAAAAAAGGGCTGTAACAGAATCGTATTCAATAAAATTCCTGACATAAATGTTAATTCTTAAAGAAAATGTATCTAGAAAATGAAGCCCCTAATTAGTTAGAAACCAGTTATTGCCCCTTTTCAAGGTATAGCCGTCAGGTTAATATTTGTAATAGTTTAATATTCAGCTTAAATAATTTTTTATTTATTGAGTTACAACCCCAACCCCTTAAGAAGGGGCTATAACTGGTTTCTAACGAATTAGGAAACCTATTTTCGAAACGCAATTTCTTTCAGAATTAACTTTTGTATTATGAATTCTGATGTATATGGTTCTGTTATAGCCCCTTCTTAAGGGGTTGGGGTTAAATCTAAGCATTTGAAATAATCTTTCACCATGATATAAAACTTTAAGATCAATGCTTTATAAACCTTACCCTGACGGCTATGCCTTCTTAAAGCTCGCTTGTCCTGTCGGGCAGGGGTTGTGTTAGAAAGGTGATACATGAGAAATCATGTTATCAGCTAAGAAGTTATTGCTTGCAAGGGAATGTTGACGAGGCTTCGCTAACAAATTGAAAGTTTATTTGTTTTTAAGCTTTATAGTTATAAAAAATAGAGAGCAATAAACCTAAAATTAGAACGATGAAAGAAAAATTGTTTTCAAAATACCAGGTTTTCGTGATTGCACTCCTGGCTGTGCTTCAGTTTACTGTTGTGATGGATTTTATTGTCTTATCGCCTTTGGGCGCTCAATTAATGCGCGTGCTTCATCTTACTACGTCTCAGTTTGGACTGGCTGTTTCAGTATATGCATTCAGTGCCGGTATATCCGGATTACTGGCTGCCGGTTTTGCCGATAAATTTGACAGAAAGAAGCTTCTCCTTTTCTTTTATACCGGCTTTATTGTAGGTACTTTTCTTTGCGGTATCGCCCCCAATTACCAGTTTTTACTTATGGCAAGGGTTATTACGGGTTCGTTTGGCGGCGTTATCAGTTCCATCAGCTTTGCCATTATTACTGATCTGTTTAAGATGGAAGTGAGGGGCCGTGTGCTTGGATTTGTTCAGATGGCCTTTGCAACCAGTCAGGTGATGGGTATTCCTGTTGGTTTGTATTTTGCCAATAAAGTGGGCTGGCATGCTCCCTTTTTAATGATTACAGGTTTGAGTATTGCCGAGTATATTGCTGTTGTTTTGTACCTGAAACCGATTGATGAACACCTGAAAATTCAGTCGGACCGCAATGCATTCAGCCATTTATTTAAAACAGTTGCCCGGCGCAATTACCTTTGGGTTTTTCTGGTAAATACCCTGCTGATTACGGGAGGGTTTATGCTGATGCCGTTTGGTAGTGCATTTAGTGTGAATAACCTGGGGATTAACATCGAACAATTGCCTTTGCTTTATTTTGTAACGGGTGTATTTGCCATGGCAGCAGGTCCCTTTATCGGTAAATTCAGCGATTCGCTTGGAAAGTATAAGATGTTTGTACTGGGATCCATTTTGACCTCGCTGGTTATTTTATTTTACTGTAATCTCGGGATTACACCGCTTTGGATTGTCATTGCTTTGAATGTGGGATTAATGGTGGGCGTTCTTACCCGAATCATATCGTCGTCGGCTCTTATTACCGAAATTCCGGATATGGCAGACCGGGGCGCTTTCATGAGTGTTAATTCATCGATACAGCAGATAGCCGGTGGTATTGCTTCAATCATTGCGGGATTGATTGTAGTACAGACACCAAGCGGTGCATTGGTGCATTACAACACACTGGGATACATTGTAGTTGTAGCCATAGTTCTTACAGCATTTTTCATGTATTCCATTGATCAGAGTGTTCAGCGGAAAATCAAAGCGATTGCCGAAACAAAGGCTGAGTTTGTACCAAAGGAAATTCCCGTTGCAAACATCAAGCCGGAGGAAAAAGAACAGGAAGTGATGGATGTGGAAGAGGTTTAGAGGTCGAGCAGCTCTTCCAGCCTCCTGATCATTCGGTCGATATCCTTTATTTTTATGGTCAGAGGAGGTAAGAACCGAAGGGTGTTTGATTTGAACCCAATGACAAACCCTTTTTCAAACAACTGGTTGTTGATGCGCTCGCCGTTAAAATCTTCCGCGAATTCGAGGGCTAACATCAATCCGCGCGCTCTTACATCTTTTATTTTGTCGTTGTGCGCGGATTTGATGCGTTCGAGCTGTTCCCTGAAATACCTGCCGGTAGCGTTGCCTTTGGTTATCAGATCGGCTTCTTCTATGATCTTAATGACTTCGAGCCCGATGGCACAACCCAGCGGATCGTTCTGATGCGATTGTGCATAACGGAAAGGATTTTGTCCGAACTTTTCGGCAACGATTGAATTGACTGTAAGAGCGCTTACAGGGAATCCGTTTCCCAAAGCTTTCCCTGTGACAACCATGTCAGGAATGACGTCGTAATATTGATAACCAAACCATTTACCCATCCGGCCAAAGCCGGTAGTTACTTCTTCGGCAATGATGAGGCAATGGTTTTTAATGAGTGTTTCGCTCAACTGCTTTATAAACTGTTCGTCCGGAAACCGAACCATATCAACCGACGCTCCACCGGTCTCCATCACAAAAGCAGAGATGCTACTGAAATCGATATCGTGTATCGAATAGATATCATTGTATTTTACCGTAACCAGATCATGATTCTCCGGCGATATGCGGCCATGTCCGTAGGCGCTGATATAGGAATTGTCAATTTTAAGCACCTTTTTCCGACCTGTTAAGTAATTACTCATGGTGATGGCCAGGTTTACAGCCTCCGAACCGGAGCTGAGAAACACGCTGGCACCTTTCTCAAAACCGACCAATCGTTGCAATTCAGCGGAGAGTTGCTCCGTATGTTTGTTTCTGAACCGGTATCCATGATGGATTGATTTTCTGCTTTGTTTCCTGATCAGTTTGCTGATCAGTTTGTGGCAATGTCCGATGTTGGTACACCATACACCCGACTCAAAGTCGATGTACTCATTACCATCGGCATCGTACTGGTAGCAATCCTTTGATTTAACGATCAGTTTTTCGGTACCAGGGCAAAAAGGAAGGATGGAGGAATTCATTGTGTTTATTACTTAGTGGGTTATTTAATTTGCAAAGACTGTTCTTTTCTGACTAACCATGGCATTCATGGGGAGAACAAAAAGAGCGTAGTCCGGAGACTACGCTCAGCACTCCGCCTTGGTGTACAGAGCAATGTGCTTGGCGCAATCGCCGGCTTAAGCCATTAAATCGTATTTTTACACAACCTCTAAAGACCATGGTCCGCCAAAACCTCAGGGAGTAATTATGCTTTCAATGGCCTGTGTGATAAAACAAAAATAAATTATTCTCCATCAAACTAAAAATATAATGCATCGATAAGTTTGTTTTTTAGCATCTTCATTTCTGTTATTTTTTCCAGTGCAACATGGTTATTTTGTTTTCCATATATTTTTAATTTTACAACCTTTATATCTTTTGTAAATGCAGTACAATTTTGATGAGATAATCGAGCGGAACGGCACAAGTAGCCTTAAATACGATGGAAAGAAAAGATATTTTGGCACTGATGATGTGTTGCCCATGTGGGTGGCCGACATGGATTTCCGTTCTCCTGATTTTATAATTAATGCCCTAAAGAAAAGGCTCTCTCATGAGATCCTTGGATATAATATCAAACCTCAAGGCTTTTATACTTCTGTGGTTAACTGGATGAAGCGTCGTTTCGACTGGGAGATAAAAGAAGAATGGATCTCCTTTACACCCGGTGTGGTTTCTGCCCTTAACTTCGGCGTTTTATCGCTTACAGAACCGGGACAGAAGGTAATCATTCAAACACCGGTGTATGCTCCTTTCTTTAAAGTAGTTCGGAACCACAACCGTCAGTTGGTGATTAATGAACTTAAACTGCAGAACGGACGATATGTGATGGATTTGAATAATCTTCAGTCGCAGATTGATAAGGATACCAAGGCCATCATTCTTTGCAGTCCTGCCAATCCGGCCGGAAGAGTCTGGGAAAAAGATGAACTGCTTGCTTTGGGCGATATTTGTTTGAAGAACAACCTGCTGATTATTTCGGATGAAATTCATTCCGATCTTATCCTGAGAGGAAACAAGCATCTGCCATTAGCCAGTCTTTCGAAAGAGATTGCAGATATTACCGTTACCTGTATGGCTCCAAGCAAAACCTTTAATATTGCAGGTTTGGCAAGTTCCGTAATTATTATTCCAAACCATGACCTCAAGCAGCGGTTCGACATGCTTCCCAATAGTCTCGATCTGAACAACGGTAACCTTTTTGGCATAGAAGCATTACAGGCCGCTTATGCATATGGTGATGAATGGCTCGGTCAGATGCTGGCTTATCTCGATGGGAATGTTGATTTTCTTGACAGTTATTTAAAGGAACATCTTCCCATGATTAAAATGATTCGTCCGGAAGGAACATATCTTGTTTGGCTCGACTGTCGCGATATGAAGATGACTTCGCAGGAATTGCGGATGTTTTTTATTGAAGAAGCCAAAGTAGGCTTGAATGCAGGAACGGATTTCGGTCCTGGCGGAGAAGGATTTATGAGGATGAATGTAGGGTGTCCGAGAGCAATTATAGCAGAAGGCCTGAAAAGAATTGAAAAGGCATTTGCCGATCGGTTTGCTAATTTACCTATAATCAAAAAATTTCCCTGACAATCGGTTCCGTTTTTAAGGAAAACGTGTAAATTTGAAATACATGCTTACGCTTTGAAATTGAAACCAAATCGATGAAAAAAAGATTTCACCTAAAAATCGCCGGCAAAATAGGATTGGGATTTGGCGTGCTCACGCTCGCTGTTATCATCAATACTATTCTTATTAACAATAAATTAAATGAAAGCCGGGAACGAAATGAAAAAATAACTAAGGTTTACCAACCTTCTGAGGATTTGCTCCTGCGGATACAGGGATTGGTAAATACTTCACAAATGCTCATTAAAAGTTGGGTATTTGTTGATAAGGTTGCGGATACCCCCGATAAGCTTAAGCTAAAAATGCTTCACTCGGCGTCATATCCATTACTTACGCAGGAACTTACAAGAGTAACCGACCAGTGGGATGTTGCAGACCAAAAA
>DATBXH010000236.1:0-2058 GCA_036514375.1 Bacteroidales bacterium
GTGTAACAAAAATCCGATGTTTAGTATCGATGGTGTTTTCAGGTACCTTATGGTACATTAAAACAGGAATAAATTCTGGGCTCAGCTTTTTTATAATTGTTGCATGATAAATTTGCACCACCTTATGAACCACCAAATCCAACTGATAATCCTTTAACCATTCTGTCAGATCCTCCTGTGCAGTTGATCCTTCTAAGAAAGCTTGTATTTCTTTTAATATTAAATTTTTATCCGGTAAAAATTCAGATTTAACAGGGAGAATGTCTCCAAAATTTGAAGAGATTGCATTACAAATGTTTCCGGAAGAAAGCAATCCAAGACTACATGCTTCACCGATGGCGAACACCGGGATCTTGAGCAATATTCCCTCGATGGCAATGCGACCGGAACCAATGATAAGATCAGAATTTGCCATGATCTCAAATATGTTGCGTGTAAAACCATGATTAATAATTCTCCCTTCATATTTAACCGATAACCTTTCAAATTCTTTTTTACCTTCCATAGGAAAAGTATCCCATCCCCCACCACCTAATTGAATATTAAGAGAAGGAAATTTCTCCAGAAGTATAGGGAAAACATCAGTCATTAATTTTGAGATATTTTCGCCCTTTGGTCCGTTAAAACGTCCTATCACGGAAATCAATTTTTCGGAGCCGTTGGATCGGGTCCGTTTTATTTTGTTAAGCTTCTCGAAATCAATCCCATTCGGGACTTGTACCAACTTCTTTATATCTAATTGGATTTCATTAAGTAAATGCTCAGTCAGGTTGGGGCAAATAGAGATGACCTGATCACCGTATACATCCATTTTCTTTTTGGAACGCTGTTTTACCTGACGGCCATGAATGGTAGAAACAAGGGCTATCTTACTACCTTTTAGTGCATAATATGAAATCCAACTGGCAGCGCGGGAATGAGCGTGAATGACGTTGAGATTATAGGTCTTGATCAGTTTCTTTAATGCAATAACATTCTTGAAGCGCTGCAAAAAGGACCGGTTGGAAACAGGCATTGTAATGCAAGCAATTTTATCCGACAGATTTTCCATGTCTGTCACCAATATAACCTGGTGTCCTTCTTCTGCTTGCTTTTCGGCAATTTTCAAGGCATAAGCTACAGATCCTGCAAAAAAATTGGAGGATAAAACGTGCGCGATTCTTAATGGCATAACAAATTAACTATTGGGGAATTAACTTCCCAAATATATTAATTTAGCCTCTAATATTCATCGAAATTACGAGATGTTTTTTCTTATCTCTGCAAGGAATTCATGCAAGGCAACAGTATTTCTGCTTTTTATAACATCAATCAAAAATGTCAGTTTTTGACGAATGCGTTCTAATTGAGGCTCAGTGTAAGGGTTCATTAATATTTCAGAAAGCAGGTAATCATTTTCCGACATAAGGCCTTTGGCTATTGCCATATGCTTTTTAAAGGTAGTGCCAGGGGCCTCTTGTTTTTTCATACAACCGGCAAAAACCAGCGTTGAGGCAAATGGAATTGACAATGAATAGGCTATGGTTTGATCGTGTTCTGCGAAAGAATACTCGCAAATGTTAAGATTGAGACGAGAGTAAAAGTCCCTGAAAAAAGCTTTTCCAAAAGGATCTGATTCCTTTATAATGACAGCGCTCTGATCAGACAGGTCCTTAATATTAGCAAATGTGGGACCAAACATCGGATGGGTGGAAACGAACCGGTGTTTCAAAGTCTGATAATAGTCAGGAATTCCGTTTTTTACAGATGCTATATCAGAGATAATACAAGTTTCCGGTATATACGGTAAAACTTGCTCAAATGCGGCCATCGTGTGCTGCAAACTAACAGCATTAATCAGCAGATCAGGGGCAAATTCCTTTACTTCGTCCATTTTCTCAATGCGCCGGGTACGGAAAAGGTACTTCATCCGTTCAGGATCAGAATCATAAACAGCAACTTCATAGTCGAAACAAAGTGTATCAATAAAAAATGCGCCCATATTACCGGCGCCAAGGACAAGGATTTTCATAATTTATGAATTAAAGCATATTGGTTTCCAGCCACTACATAAGCAAC
>DATBXH010000237.1:0-6027 GCA_036514375.1 Bacteroidales bacterium
ATTTCTACTGTTACATTAAGCTCAGCCGATATTTTTTCGATTTTCTGATTGAATGATAGAATGTGGTCAATTAGTTCTTGTCCGGCTTTTATCCGTTTATGGATGTCAGAATCGATGGTTACCAGCCCAATCACTTCGTTATGATTAGATAATAGAGGTATTAGGGAAGTATGAGTCCAAATCTCCCTGCCTGATTTTGTGATATTGAGCGCTTCGTATGTTACTGATTTTTTTGTTGAAGTACATCGGTTCAATCGTTCTGTAATCTCGGGATTAAAGCTTGTCTTCTTAATATTTGTACCCAAAGCTACTGTGAATTCTTTGTAGGTGTATTCGTACATCTTCGTGAAACTATCATTTATCCAAATAATGTTACCGGTAGCATCCATCAGCATTACTGCATTTTCTGTCTGGCGGGTTACAATTGCTAGTCCTTCGGAAATCTCCAATGCCCTGTTTAGTGATTGAATCTTGGCTGTAAATTCTTCAACAATAAGATTACTTTGATTTTCTTTTTCAGCGAGTGCTCTAATCTGGTTTGTTTTAAGAATATTACTCTTTCCTAGTAAAATAACAATCAAAAGTAACGCAGCAATGACGCAAATTTCCAAAAGAATCATGATATGGTTTTGTTTTAAAGCAGATTATGGTATAGAAATGCAAGACGATTAAAATTTATGGCAAAAATATTAATAATATTAATTAATAATAAAGGTATTCTTAATGTTTACAATTTATTAACAGTATATCGTTTTAAATTTAAAAAAGATTGACATAAAAGATAAAAAGGTGTAAAACTTGTTTAACACCTTTTAACAAAAGTTTTATTTTATTAAATAACATTATGATTGAATTGTAATAATTTGCCAACTAAATCGTCCTACTAACAATGTTGTCATATGATTAAAACATTTGCAATGAAAACTATCACCATCTTATTTTTAGCATCTGTCATTAAAACTGCGTCATTTGCCCAGGGAGTAAGGGGAGTTATCCGGGATGATAAGAAACAACCCATTCCGTTTGCTACCATTTATGTTGAAAATTTAAAAACCGGCACGAACTCGAATGAAAAAGGAGAGTATGAAATAAACCTTCAACCTGGTACTTATATCTTGCATTTCAGATCGCTGGGGTTTAAGCAGGTTTCGAAGACTGTTGTTGTGCAAAACAACATTCTTAAAATTGATGTTGAATTACCCACTGAAGTTTACCAAATGAAAGAAGTGGTGGTTCTAAAAGGAGAGGAGGATCCGGCATATCCCATTATGCGAAAAGTGATTGCATGGGCACCCTACCATTTGAATCAGGTGAGTCATTATGAATCGGAAGTTTATTTGAAAGGAACCATGGTGATCGAAAAGATACCAAGTTTGCTTAAAAACAGGGTAGAGGTGAGTGATAATCGTAATACTGTTAAAATCAACAGTGGTGATGTTTATCTCGATGAATCGGTTAACGAAATTACTTTTGACGCTCCCGGCTCCTACAAACAGGTTGTAAAATCTTCACAATCCAGTTTCCCTAACCTGGGAAATAAAGCAATGACTCCATTTGAGTTTATTAAATCGAGCCTTTATCAAAGCGAATTAATGGGTTGTATATCACCTCTCGCTCCTAATGCATTTGCACATTATAAGTTTATTTATGAGGGTTTTATGGAAGAAGGTAATTATGTCATCGATAAAATAAGGGTGGAACCCCGACGGAAGAGCCAGCAACTCTTCAGTGGAAATATTTATATCGTTGATCAATACTGGTGCATACACTCTGCAGATCTTTCAAACGAGCAGTTCTGGGGAACCATTAATATAAAACAGCTTAATTCGCCTGTAAATGACGCCGCATGGTTGCCTGTAACTTATAATTTTCATTTTAAGGCTTCTTTTATGGGAATGAAGGGGCAATACCGCTATTCTTCTTCGGTAAAATATCAGAATATCCTGATAAATGAGCAACTTTCAGGACCTGTTATTCCGGAGCATACCCCGCCACTCGCCACCGTATTAACACAGGACAGAAGGTCTGTAGCAATTGATAAAGATTTGGAGACGCTACTTTCTAAAGACAAGCTTTCGGTGAGGGATATGCGAAAAATATTAAAAGCCTCGAAAGCTCAGCAGAAACAGCTTAATCCGGATACTGTAAAATCACTGGAGATTAATACAAGGCGTAATTATTCTGTTGAGAAAGGAGCAACCCTGCACGACTCCACATATTGGACTCAATCCAGGGCTATTCCGCTTACACCGGATGAGATTAAAAGTTATCATCGAAAGGATTCTCTGGTGCGTTCCCAAACAGCAGATACTTCAAAATCCGTTTCGAAAAAGCATAAAACAGGAGCAATTTTAAAATTATTGTTTGGATTTTCAACACCATTAGGGGATTCTTCATTATGGTTCCGATACTTTGGGTTAGTCAATCTCAATGGTCTTTCCTTTAATACTGTGGATGGCTGGCTTTACAAACAAACTTTTAATATTAATTGGAAAATGGACAGCATTCATAACCTTTCCATTACTCCGGAGATGTCTTATGCTTTTAATCGTAAGGCGATAATGGGATCGATCGACGGTGCTTATAGATATGCTCCTATGCAGAATGGTGTGTTTGCCCTGAACTTGGGACATAAAAGTTTGGATTTTAACCAGCAAACAGGAATTAACAGGTTTGTCAATTCCGTATCCTCGCTGTTCTTTCGTGAAAATTATATGAAATTGTTTGATGATAGGTTTATTAAATTGTCAAATTCAATTGATTTGGCTAATGGGTTGAGACTAAATACCTCCGTAAATTATAATGAGACACAATCGCTTGTTAATCACACTGATTTTTCATTTTTTTATAGGAACCAGCGTAACTATTCCCTTAATATTCCTGATAATTCATTATACCTCCAGCAGTTCCCGAACAATTACAAGAGCTTTATATGTTCTGCCGGACTTACCTTTACTCCAAAGTATTATTACCGCATTGCCGATCACCGGAAGATCATGGTACGATCAAAATATCCAACATTTAATTTGAATTATACCGCAGGAATAAAGGGAGTTTTAGGAAGTCAAACTTCCTACCAGTTTGTAACCGGAGGCATCAATCAGAAGGTGGAACTAGGAAATAATGCGTCTCTGACTTATCATTTAAAATCAGGTTATTTTTTCAATGTGAAAGAGATTTCTTTCCCTGAGTTTCAGCATTTCAATGCACAGCCTTTACCATTGATGTTAAACGGACTTGAGCAGTCATTTCAATTGCTCGATTTTTATAAATACAGTACCTACGATCGTTTTTTGGAAGGGCATATACAGTACAGCACCCAATTGTTATTCCTCAAATATCTGCCGATTGTCAGCAATACTTTTTGGAGTGAAAACCTTTATGTGAATTACCTCTCTACTCCTGTATTAAAGAATTACATGGAATTTGGATACGGATTAGGCAATATATTCCTTATGGGACACTTGGGAGCGTTTGTATCCTTCGAGCATGGAACGTACAGATCTGTGGGAGTTAAAGTGAGTATTGGGCTTGGAAGATAGCCTAGTACATAAATGGGCGTAAATTTTGGAATCTTTTGATTAGTAAAGGAATTGTGCATAAGCTTACCGTGCTTTTTGTTAGCCGTTTTTACCATCCATTCACCGACAGGCAACAGGCTTTTGCCGAAAATTTCTATTTTTCTTCTCCTGACTGGCATAATTTCGTATAAAAATTGTTTAATTAAAAATTATGAAGATGAGCGCCAGTTTATTTTGGGGAATCATGCTAATTCTGATCGGATTAAGTTTTATTATAAAATTGGTTTTCAATATCGATTTTTCGATCTTTCGGGTCATTGTTGCTTTCTTTCTTATTTATTTGGGTATTAAATTGTTTATTGGAAAGGATTTTAGCCTGTTTCCTGATAAGGAGAAAGACACGCAGGTAATATTTAGTGAGAAGACAATAAAAACGGTTGAGAACGGGAAAGAGTACAATGTTATGTTTGGAGGGGCGAAATTCGATCTGCGCGAGATGCAAATACCAGATAGTTTGACTTATCACATTAAGATCAATACAATTTTTGGCGGAAGCCAGGTGTTGATAAACTCAGAAATGCCATTTCGGATAAATTCCAATACAGTTTTCGCAGGGACTAAGATGCCTGATGGAAATACATCTGCCTTTGGTTCTTTAAATTATGAAAATGATAGTGCAAAACATACCAGGCCACACCTCATTATCGAAACTAACACGGTCTTTGGCGGAATGCATCTGAAGTAGCTTCATCTAACATCACTATCAGTGTTTCTATAGCCTTGGTGCTTTTATTTCAAAAAATCACTGATATACAAAGTTGCCACCTTTTGAAAAAAGGATCTTAAACTACCGGGAACGAAATCCCTTTAATTTTCCGGAATAATTCCACAGCATATAGATCCGTCATGCCTGAAACAAAATCCAGCACCGACTGTATTTTGTAGTAAGGCATTTCGTTTGATGGCGCAAATTGGGAGGGAATCAGCTTTTTAAGTTTATCGTAATAATGTGTAGAGCCTTCCATTACTGCAGGTACGAATTCTTCAAGCAACCCGCTCATAACTTTATAACCCGCAATTTCTTTTTCAATCACAGTGCGAAAGTTATAAATTTTGTCAATCGATATTTTGTCGATTTCTTTTAGACTTCCAAGATATTGATCGGGCAATGACCCTGTGAGGCTGGCGTTAAATTCACCATTCATGATCGCAGGTAAATGCTTTATAAAGACGTTCGAGCATTCTATTATCAGTTTATTTATGCACTTGGCACGAAGGAATGAAACCCGGTCGTTCGAATCATCAATGTCCTGATAACGTTGTAATGTTACACTGTCATTTCCGAGTATGTCCTTCAATAAATTAAATACCTCTACATCAGACAATACACCTAATCGATGTGCATCTTCAAGATCAATGATATAATAACAAATATCGTCGGCAGCCTCAACCAGGAAAGTTAAAGGATGACGATAACAAATCAGTGGTGATTGCTGGAATGTAATAAGCCCAAGTTTCTCGGCAATCGTTTTAAATGTGGAGGTTTCAGAGGTGAAAAAACCATATTTTTTTTGATAAACCTTACTTTTGTCGCCACCTGCAACGGATTCACACGGATATTTTACCAATGCTGCCAGCGTGGAATACGTTAACGCAAACTGACTTTCATTCTTACCATGAAAAATATGGGTAAGAATTCTGAAGGCATTGGCGTTTCCTTCAAAATTAGAGATGTCTCTCCATTGTACTTCGGTAAGTGTCTCTTTGTATTTTCTTCCATCACCATCCGTAAAGTATCTCGAAATAGCTTTTTCACCGGAGTGGCCAAAGGATGGATTACCCAAATCATGAGCAAGACAGGCCGCCGAAACAATGTTGCCGATTTCAGACAAAAAAGGATTGTCTCTTGTCTGTAAATTGTTGCGCAGATGATTGGCCAGAATATTACCCAGCGATCGTCCCACACTGGCAACTTCTAAACTGTGCGTAAGGCGGTTGTGGACAAAAATACTTCCCGGCAGAGGGAATACCTGAGTTTTATTCTGTAATCTTCGAAACGGTGAAGAAAAGATTATCCTGTCATAATCCCGTTGAAATTGCGATCTGGCGAAATCATGGTCCGATAAGTTTAATTTTCCTTCCATACCAAGCCTTTCGGCCGACAGCAATTGTTGCCAGTTCATCATATCCGTTATGATTATTTCTTTTTGCCGAAGTTAACAAATTCTTGTTTCATGTTTTTTAACTATTGAATTCGCTTCTTCGATGTGGTAACTTTATATATATAATAAAGTGGCAAAATTGTTGAATTTAAATCTTTTGAGTATGGAAACGACAGGTAACATCCCTTTGATAAAGTTTGAGACCGGAGGCGGGCCACTAAGCATTAACCTAAGTTCACAACAGTCGAGCACCTATTTTGGCCGCTCTTTTATAGAACTCAATTTCGGTGAAGAAGATAAAAAGTACTTTAAAGCCGAATGCTTCACTCCCGGAAAACACGAAA
>DATBXH010000238.1:0-2912 GCA_036514375.1 Bacteroidales bacterium
CTTTATGCATGCGATCTGTGCGGTTGCAATTCGGGAAATTATTTTGTAGGTCCGTTTCCCCAGTTTAACAGTCATTTCATTGGATTTCAATATTCGTTTCAACGATACGGTACTGTGTTAAGTTCTGATCATACCCAATTCAGCAACGACTTTTATCAAACCACCGAATTGATGGCAGGGACAAACATCAAAAGAAAGTGGCAGGTACTGATGTTTATGCCGTATCATATCCTGTACAGTAAGTCGGACGACGGTATAAACCAAAACCATGGTTTTGGCGACATGACCTTTATGGGTAACTACAATTTGCTTAACCGGAAATATCTGAACAGGGACACGGAAACCGTCTTTCAGCAGGTCTGGATTGGTGCAGGCATCAAATTACCGACCGGTAAATTTTCGGTTAATCCGGACAACCCGGTTGCTTCGGCCAATATGCAGGCAGGTACCGGTAGTTTTGATTATATGGTCAACCTCATTTATTCATTCCAGATAAAAAGCTGGGGATTTAACTTAAATTCAAATTACAGGATCAATCAGTATGCCGATCATTATAAATTCGGGAACCAGCTGAGCATAACATCGTTTGTCTTTCGCTCCTTTCAGGCCGGGAAAGTTACCATTAGTCCCAATGTAGGATTATTGTACGAAAAGCTTGATGCAAATATGCAGAATCACATAAAAGTTCAGGATACCGGAGGACACATCGTAATGTCGGCCATAGGTGTTGAAATACGGTATAAGAATATTGCCTTTGGATGCAATGATCAGATTCCGGTGTCGTCAGATCTGTCCAATGGACAAACAGATGCCAGAGTAAGAGGGATGTGTCATTTGTCGTATATGTTCTAGGATTCGTTTACTTCTTCCTACCTTTACCCTTCTTGTATAGCACAATCAGATAACTGATAACATAAGCTATCAGAAACGCAATGGCAATAATGACCAACCGGTTAAACGAGTGCTTCATGGTTTCTGTAAAATACCTGTAATCTTATTGATTGTCATTGTTTTTAACACTTAAAGATACAAAGTAATAGCGATATAATTCATATATTTATCTGTTATACTTGCTCCGGTATCCATGCATGGTTAGTCCCCTTAAAAACAAGAAATCCTCCCGGCTTTACTTTACCGGGAGGATTTCTTGTTTCGTGAGCTGTTTTAAGGCGATCTTCTATGCTTCGGAAAATTTTCTTATAGGGATGACTCAATTTCTTTATAGGAAATGCATCGTTTCCTTATAGAGATTGAATGGTTTCCTTACCGGACATTCTCTCCCGTTTGCTGCAACTTGGGATCGGCCATTAAGGTATACATCACCGGAATGACAACTAATGTCAGTACCAAAGCAAGGAATAATCCTCCAACCACAACCACTCCCAAAGGAACACGGCTTTGCGCACCTGCTCCTAATGCCAGGGCAATGGGTAATGCTCCAAATATGGTAGCCAACGAAGTCATTAATATCGGACGGAGACGTGCTGCTGCCGATTCGAAGGCTGCTTCGTTCCTGCTTAATCCTGCTTTACGTTTCTGGTTGGCAAACTCCACAATGAGGATCCCGTTCTTTGTTACAATGCCTATGAGCATAATCATTCCTATCTCCGAAAAAACATTCAGCGTCATTCCGAATAGCCACAGGGAGAGCATAGCTCCGGCAATGGCCAACGGAACAGTCAGCATGATGATGAACGGATCGCGGAAGCTTTCAAACTGTGCGGCCAGTATAAGATAAATAAGCAATAAAGCAAGCACCAGGGCAAAGGATGTATTTGAGCTGCTCTCTGCAAAGTCTCTTGACGGACCTACCAGGTCAGTATGAAACGAACTGTCGAGAAGTCTCTTTGCGATACCCTGCATCACGGTAATCCCCTCTCCCATCGTTCTTCCTTGAGCCAGAGATGCAGATATGGTGGCCGACTTATACCGGTTATAATGATACAACGTAGGTGGGCTGCTGCTTTCATTCATTTTCACGAGGTTATCCAGTTGTATGAGATTGCCCGAATTGCTTCGCACATACAACGACGATATATTGGCAGGTTCATCGCGATTATCGCGTTCCACCTGACCAATGATGTAATATTGTTTACCGTTTCGGATAAAATAACCGTATCTGCGTCCGCTCAAAGCAAAATCAAGCGTATTGGAGACATCGATTACATTCACACCTAAATCCGTAGCTTTCATACGGTCGACAACCAGATCTATTTCAGGCTTGTTGAATTTCAGATTTACGTCTACATTATTGAATACATTGCTTTTCCTGGCTTCCTCCAAAAACTTAGGCAGAATAGTTTCAAGTTTATTGAAATCGAGGTTCTGAATCACAAACTGAACCGGCAATTGCGAACCGGCCGAAAGCGATGTGGAAATAGTTTGTTCCTGGTTGGGAATGATTCTTGCCTGGGGAAAACGCTTATACAACCGCACCAGTTTGTTATAAATATCCTGTTGGGTGGTTCTGCGTTCTTTGGGATCAGTAAGGAAGGTGTTGATAAAACCGTAGTTTGCCGTGGAAGTTCCCGGTGATGAACGCGCATATACCAGACGTGCTTCCGGGATACTATCCATTTCCATTTGAGCCACCCGGTCGATAAGATTTTCCGTGTAGTCGTAATTTGTTCCTTCAGGTGCTGTAATCGCTGTACGGATATTGCTATGATCTTCCAGCGGCGCCAGTTCGGATTTCAATAGTTTGCTTAATACAAAAATAAGCAACAGGCAAACCAGCGTAATGACAATGGCAATCCATCTGCGTTTCATAAAATAGCTCAGGATACGCCTGTAATTATTGTCAAGACCGGCAAAAAAGGGCTCGGTAGAAGTATAAAAGCGCGAATGCCGGGATATGGTTCCCCCGAGTTTAACGTTCAACACAGGCGTGAGTGTAAGTGACACAAATGCTG
>DATBXH010000239.1:0-2771 GCA_036514375.1 Bacteroidales bacterium
GATATAATGGCAATTTTAGCGACTCCAAAATAAGTGGTATCGAAATGATACATCATGGAGTGAGAACGGCAACGAATGGTGATGTAAGATTGAATCCGACGCCTGAACAATGGGATCCTGTTCCTGAATTTATCCGCAGGACAATAGATAAAGCAAACAATAGTGTTGAAGTGCATCTGACTTATTCCAGCTATCATTTTGATTTTTTTATTAAAGCCGAATCCAGCGGGAATGGGGTCATTCTTACCGTCTTTCTTGAAAAACCACTCCCAAAGGAATTGGAAGGCAAGGCCGGTTTCAACCTTGAGTTTTTACCTTCAGCTTATTTTGGGAAATCTTATTCAATGGACGGTAAAAGTGGCATTTTTCCGCTTTATCCTGGCAGTGATATGACAACAAATAATTCAGGAATTACAGAACCACTGCCTTTTGCTGTTGGTAAGGCTCTTTTACTTGCTCCGGAGGATCCATTCAGGCAGGTTTCAATTCGCTGTATTGATGGAGAACTTATGCTATATGACGGTCGAAATAAAGCGCAAAATGGGTGGTTTGTCGTTCGAACAGTCATTCCATCTCAAAAAACCGGCGATGTCGTTAAATGGTTTCTCACTGCGAATTCTGTTCATAATTGGGTGCGAAAGCCTGTAATTGCGCATTCTCAAGTAGGTTATAGTCTCAATCAAAGAAAAATTGCGGTTATAGAATTGGATAAAAATGATACTGCATTATCAACCGCCCGTTTACTTAAGGTTGGCGATGACGGCCAGTTAACTGAGAAATTCAAAGGTGAAACAAAGAAATGGGGTAAGTATCTTAGATATCATTATCTGACTTTCGATTTTTCGTCAGTTAAAGAAGATGGATTATATATAGTTGAATATGGGAATGTTCGTACAAAACCTTTCCGTATATCAGATGATGTTTACCGGGATGCTTGGCATCCTACGCTGGATGTATATTTCCCGGTTGCTATGGATCACATGTATGTAAAAGAGGCATATAGAGTTTGGCATGGAGCAGCTCATCTTGACGACGCTTTACAGGCTCCCGTAAATCACGAACATTTCGATCTTTATGCACAAGGGCCAACAACAGATTCTCCTTTCAAACCGGGAGAGCATATCCCGGGACTAAACGTTGGCGGTTGGTTCGATGCCGGTGATTTTGATATTCGTACTCAAACTATATATTCTGTGGTACTGCGCATGGTGCAAACATGGGAAACATTTAGATTGAAACGAGATGAAACTTCTATAGATCAGAAAACACATGGAGTTTATATTCATAAACCGGATGGTAAACCCGACCTGTTGCAGCAGATTGAACATGGAACATTGCAATTGCTGGGACAGCAGAAAGCTGTGGGACATGCCATTAATGGTATTATTGAATCTCATCTTTCACAATATACCCATTTGGGAGATGCCTCCACCATGACCGATAACCTGGTGTATAATCCTAAGTTGGATAGTCTTCAGACTGATGGCTTTACCAGTGGTTCATTCGATGACAGGTGGGCGTTTACCAGTAAATCAACTCCTTTAAATTACGGATCGATTGCGGCATTAGCTGCAGCTAGCCGAGCTCTTAAAGGTTTTAATGATACACTCGCTATTCAGTGTCTCTCTATTGCTAAGAAGGTGTGGGCTGAGGAACAATCGCATGCACCTGTGTTATTTCATCATGGGAATACCACCGGTGGATCCCTGGAAGAAGAGGAGTTGAAAGCTGCCATTGAACTTTTGACTTGCACCGGAGACTCACAATATGCTAAAACATTTGATATTCTGTGGCCGGTTATTGAGAAGCATTTTAACCACTTTGCAGCGTTGGCTATAAGGGCAATTCCATACATGGATAAGGAATATAAAAAAAAGCTGATTCCATTGGTTGAATCTTACAAAGCTGGCTTATCCGGATTATTCATGCAGAATCCATTTGGAGTGCCTATATCCACAGGCGGTTGGGCCGGTAACGGATTAGTGATTAATTTTGGAATTACGAACTATCTTTTGTACAAGGCTTTTCCTGAAATAATCGATCCTGAGTTCACAGTAAAAGCATTGGATTATATTTACGGATGTCATCCGGATTCTGATATTTCGTTTGTATCAGGTGTTGGAACTGAGTCAAAGAAAGTCGCATACGGAAATAACCGTGCTGATTATACATTTATCGCCGGAGGAATTGTTCCCGGAGTATTGATTTTGAGGCCCGATTTTCCTGAAAATAAAGAGGATTGGCCATTCCTGTGGGGAGAGAATGAGTACGTAGTAAATCTGGGAGCTGACTACATATTCCTGGTCAATGCAGTGAATGAACTTGTGAAGTAGGAGATTGTAAGCAGATTTCGGGAGATTTCTTTCAATTTAAAATAAAAACCGTCCAAACTTACGTTCGGACGGTCCACTACCTAACTAAAACTACTACAAACTCATCATCAATATTTATGATGGACTTTGTAGCTATAATTTTACTGCTGATATCGCTGTTTCATGGCTTTCTTCTTTTGATTCCCGGTTTTAAAATATAATACAAAGTAAATTATAAAATAACATTTTTGCAACCGATTGCGCTAAATTATATTTTTTTCAAAGTTATATGCTGTATTTTAGCTTGAAAAGTAAATTTATTGATAGCTAAAAATGAATATATTTAGGTGAATATATCACAATTAATAGGATGGGAATTTTGATTATTTTGATCCATGCAACTGATTGTATTAATTACAATATTTGTTAGCTTTACGGATTATTTAATGGTATGAGTGT
>DATBXH010000240.1:0-2818 GCA_036514375.1 Bacteroidales bacterium
CCACTATTACAAATGGTTCAATTGCACCGACAGTTGCAGGGAGTAAAACAGACTCGCGACCAACTCTCGAGTATAAAACAAATGGTGTAACCTACGCCAAATTTAACACCCCAAATGGCACGGGTTGGGGAATGATACCAGCACCCATGTTTCAATTGGGAATTGGTATCATAAAAGAATCGGATATTACGATCCGTTACGTTCCAACCATGAACATTGGGAACTTCGGTTCTATGGGACTTTGGGGGATTGGATTAAAACATAGCATAAAACAATGGATTCCGGGCCTTAAGATGGCACCTTTCTTTAACCTTTCGGCGTTCTTAGGCTATACCAAAATGACTATGAACGCTAATCTCTCATTTCCTCCCAGTTTTTATGTTAGTAATATTAATGCAATTGATGAAACTACTTTGGCTTACGACAATCAAAAAATGCAAATGGTTTTCAAAGGATTTACCGGGAATATCATCGCATCGTTTGATTTACCTGTGGTTACGTTTTATGGCGCAGTAGGACTTTCCAGCACCCGCACTAATCTGGCTTTAAAAGGTGATTACCCTATTGCCACTATTGAAACGAGCGGTACCAATGCTGGTAAAGCGGTTGTGAAAGATGCCAGTCGACTTACTGATCCTATTAATATTAAAATGAGCAGCTCCAGTGGTAGTGTTACCAAACCACGCTTAAACGCTGGTATTAAGTTTAAAATGGCTGTCATCACTTTACATTTCGATTATACACTCGCGAATTATTCTGTGTTAACAGCTGGTTTAGGTATAAGTTTCAGATAAATGATTTGATTAGAACTTCAGATAAGAAAATCCCTGACTAACCTTAGGGATTTTTTTTTGAACTTACCGATCGTCCTTCATGGATAGTTTTCATTAAATTTGTACGATAAGCGCAAATCAGTTATGAGCGATAAATTATACCTGGATAATGTAATTACCAACAAGTATCGTGGACTTCTACGGGCTTCGAGACATCTTCTGAATGATGAAGGTGTAAAAGAAGTAAGAAAGGCCTTTAAGCTTGCTTATGAAGCATCAAAAGAGAATCCGCTTGTTGATGGTGAACCATATATTAATCATAGTCTTGCCATTGCCCGGATTTGTGCCGAAGAAATAGGCCTGGGGCGTACCACTATTATTTGCAGTCTTCTGTATAACAGTGTTCATGATGGACATTTAGCCATTTCGGAGATCAAAAAAAATTTTGGGAATAATATTGCTGCGATCATTGGCGATTTGAGCAAAATCTCAAGTATTGAAACACGCAACATGGCCGATCAGGCTGAAAACTTCCGCAAGTTGCTTTTGTCATTGGTTACTGACGTGCAGGTAATTCTTATTAAACTGGCCGAACGTTTGCAAGTGATGCGAACACTTCATGCCTATCCAAAAGAATTGCATTTTTCTCTTGCCACAGAAACATTTTATCTCTATGCTCCGTTGGGACACCGCTTGGGATTGTACAATCTGAAATCCGAACTGGAAGATATTTCTTTAAAATATACCGATCCGGACTCGTATAACAACATTTCCCGAAAACTGGAAGAAACAGCATCTGCCCGTAACAAATTTATCAGGGAATTTATACAGCCTATTAAAGACGAACTTGGCAAGCAGGGATTCGATTTTGAGATAAAGGGAAGGTTAAAATCGGTATATTCCATTTATCACAAAATGCGAAAGCAGGGTGTTGATTTCGAAGAAGTTTATGACATTTTTGCTATCCGGGTTATTCTAAATAGTGATTTAAAAAATGAAAAGGCTGACTGCTGGAGGGTTTATTCTGTGGTTACGGATTTTTATCAGCCTAATCCGTTACGGATGCGCGATTGGATTTCGGTGCCTAAAAGCAATGGTTATGAGTCGCTTCATACAACAGTAGTTACATCTTCCGGAAAATGGGTGGAAGTTCAGATTCGCACAGCACGCATGAATGAAATAGCTGAAAAAGGTCTTGCGGCCCATTGGAAATACAAGGGTGGTCAGGCAGATAGGGGACTCGACGGTTGGTTGGCAGAGGTTCGTGAAATACTTGAAGCACCTGAATCGGAAGCTATTGATTTCCTTGATACGCTTAAACCAAGTCTCTATAGTAAAGAGATTTTTGTATTTACTCCTACCGGTGATTTAAAGAAACTTCCGGTAGAAGCAACCGTACTTGATTATGCTTTTGATATTCATTCTAACCTGGGTTCCACGTGTATAGGAGCAAAGGTGAATGGAAAGAGTGTGCCTATACGACATTCGCTTCATAACGGCGATAAAGTTGAGATCCTTACATCGAAGACACAGAAACCAAAGTCTGACTGGCTTTCATTCGTGGTAACTTCAAAGGCAAAGAATAAGATAAAAGCCTTTTTGAAGGAAGAATTGCAGAAAAACGCAGAGCAAGGCAAGGAAATACTGCTGCGGAAATTGCGGAACTGGAAACTGGAGTTTAATGATAATAATCTGAAAAAGCTTTTAAAGTATTATAAATTAAAAACAGTTACAGATCTATATGCAGCCATTGCAGACGAAAATATCGACGTTTCCGGAGTCAAAGAGCTATTGCAGGAAAAACCTGAAGTGGCAAAAACGCCAGAAAAGATTGAGGAGGAGGTAGCTGAGAAAATCATCAAGACACATACTCCCCGGTCCGATGATTTTTTGGTTATTGATGAAAAGGTTGATAATCTCGATTATAAGCTGTCAAAATGTTGCAACCCTATTTTTGGGGATCCCATTTTTGGGTTCGTAACCGTTAATGAAGGCGTTAAAATTCATCGCGTAAACTGTCCCAATGCCGAACGATTAATGACCCG
>DATBXH010000241.1:0-6429 GCA_036514375.1 Bacteroidales bacterium
CTTATGTTAGCGCGCGATTGTAACGCGTGCTAATTCTTAAATCATTTTAATATCTGTAATGTTCCGGTTTGTAAGGTCCTTCGGCTGAAACGCCAATGTAATCAGCCTGTTCCTTTGTTAACGTGGTGAGTTTAACACCAAGTTGTTCGAGGTGTAAACGTGCTACTTCTTCGTCAAGCTTCTTGGGTAAACGGTAAACATCCACTTTGTAATCGTTTTTCCACAGATCGAGTTGTGCGAGAGTTTGGTTGGTGAATGAGTTACTCATTACAAACGAAGGATGGCCTGTTGCACAGCCCAGATTTACTAAACGACCTTCGGCAAGAAGGAATAAAGAGTTTCCAGCCGGGAAAGTATATTTGTCAACCTGCGGTTTAATGTTTACATGCTTGATGCCAGAGAAATTAACGAGCTTATCTACCTGGATTTCGTTATCAAAATGGCCTATGTTGCAAACAATCGACTGATCTTTCATTTGTTTCATGTGGTCAATAGTCACAACATCGCGGTTGCCTGTAGTGGTAACAAAGATATTACCTTCCTTTACGGCTTCTTCCATGGTTGTCACTTCAAAACCTTCCATCGAAGCCTGAAGTGCACAAATCGGATCAATTTCGGTAACCAACACACGGGCACCATATGCACGCATCGAACGGGCACAGCCTTTTCCTACGTCGCCGTACCCTAAAACAACTACCACCTTACCGGCAATCATTACATCGGTAGCTCTTTTTATTCCATCAGCAAGCGATTCGCGACAACCATAAAGATTATCGAATTTGGATTTGGTAACTGAATCGTTCACATTGATGGCTGGGAAAAGTAACTCTCCTTTCTCCATCATCTGATAAAGACGGTGAACACCAGTGGTGGTTTCTTCCGAAACACCACGGATACTTTTTGCATATCTGTGCCATCTGCCATTGTCTTTGGCAAGAATTTTCTTAAGTAAATCGAGGATAATCCCTTCTTCTTTATTGTCAGGTTTTTTATTCAGGATTGACGGATCATTCTCTGCTTTGAAACCAAGGTGGACTAATAATGTGGCATCACCTCCATCATCTACAATCAGGTTGGGGCCTTCACCGCCAGGGAAGTTCAAAGCCTGTTCGGTACACCACCAATATTCCTCAAGTGTTTCTCCCTTCCATGCAAATACCGGAATACCTGCTTTTGCAATAGCAGCCGCAGCATGATCCTGGGTGGAAAAGATATTACAACTTACCCAACGCACATCAGCACCAAGTTCTTTAAGCGTTTCAATTAAAACGGCAGTTTGGATGGTCATGTGCAGTGAGCCCATGATTCTCGCTCCTTTTAGAGGCTTTTGTGCCGAGTAACGTTTACGGATAGCCATTAAACCTGGCATTTCTTTTTCGGCAATTTCAATTTCTTTTCGTCCAAAATCGGCCAAACTAATGTCGGCCACTTTGTATGGTAAGCTTTCAACAGCGGTGTCTATAGAGCTCATGATTTAATTGTTAAATTTAAATGAATTGCAAAAATATAATAATTGGGTTTATACTCCTAATATTTTCATGATTTCAGCCTTGTCGGCATTCAGTTGTTTCTTCAAATGATCAAGTCCTTCGAATTTAACCTCGTCGCGGACCCTTTTTTGAAAGATTAGTGTGATTTCTTTATCGTAAAGATTGTCGGCAAAATTAATCAGATGGACTTCAATACTAAGTTTCACATTGCTCGAGTCAATGGTAGGATTATATCCAATATTTAACATTCCCGGGTATTGTCTGCCGTCAACACTTACAATAACTGCATATACGCCGACTTTAGGAACAAGCTTAAAAGCTTCGTTTATTAGTACATTGGCTGTGGGAAAACCTATGGTTCGTCCAATTTTTTTTCCTTCTAAAACTTTTCCCGTAATGGAGTAATGATAACCCAAACATTTGTTTGCAAGTTCAATATCTCCTTCATTCAGGGCTTTACGGATTAAGGTAGAACTTACTTTTTCGTTTTCTACCATCTGTGCATCAAGCTTTTCAATGGTGAATCCGAAGTGTCCTGCATGTTCTTTCATGGTTTCGAAATTTCCTTCACGACCTTTACCGAAATGATGATTAAAGCCAACAATTAAATGGTTTACATTTAGTTTTTTTACCATTATTTCTTCAATGAACTGGTTAGAGCTCAGCTCCGAAAACTCTTCTGTAAATGGAATCACTACTACGTGGTCAATACCTGCATTTGCAAAAAGTGATAATTTTTCGTCGAGCGTATTCAGTAGTCTGATGGATTCGTCGTGATTAAGTACCAGCCTTGGATGAGGCCAGAATGTAACAACTATAGATTCACCATTTATTTTTAATGCATAATTACGCACAAGGTTAAGAATTTCAACATGACCTTTGTGTACACCATCAAAAGCACCAACTGTTATAACTGGCTTTTGAACTTTATAATTATCAAAATTATAATGGACTTTCAATTTTTTAAAAATCAAAACATGTAAAAATAACAAATCAGATTGCTTTGTGTCAAAATATTGCCGTTAACTTTATTCTGTTTTTATACTATTCGGTAGTCATAAACTCTTCCATCTGACCGATAGTCTGTTCATTTTCAATGAAATTAAACGGTGCTTTTACAAACGATTTCAGGTGGATCCCTAAATCCAGCATGTCGTCGTCGCCTTCTTCATAATACCAGTTAATAACAACCTCATGTCCTTTATCATATAGCCCATCCAAAACTTTAAGAATATCAAAAACACATTTGGATGATGATGTATCCAGGTAATCAAAGTTGAAATTTACAATTGTTTTGAGATCGTTTTCCGGGCGATAAGTTTTTAGCCAATCAACCACGGGTTTGAAAATCCTTTTGGCATCCTCCGGTATAGATCTTCCGCTGAACTGAAGCAAGCCTTTCTCAAGGCATATATAAGGCGATTTTGAAGTTCTATTTACTAAAAATTTATCCATTTCAAAATTTTATAGAACAATCCGTTGAAAACTTATTTTCATATATCAAATTTACCAAATAAAATGGAATTTGTTAAAGTTTAGGAACGTTTTTATATGTTTTCAAAACAATGTTTCTGAGCGGAAAGTTCAAATACGTTTCAAATATAAGAAATTGAAAGTAATATGCAAGACTAGTTTTCCGGGGAATTAAACAAATATTGTCAGCCCCGAAATCATCGGGCCGACAATACATGCTTTAAACAGTCCGTACTTTCCTGTAATTTGAAGTGTATTAGTTGAAGCTAATTTTTATATAACGTTGCTGTAGTTTTTATATACCATGGAAATTCCATCACTGAGATTCACTTGATATTCCCATCCCAGTTTTTTAAGTTTAGAGACATCCATTAGCTTTTGATAAGTTCCATCAGGTTTTGAGGAATCCCAAACAATATTGCCTTGAAAATTAACTATCCTTTTTATCATTTCCGATAACTCACGGATTGACAAATCGATTCCTGAGCCTATATTTATGTGTGTATTTCTTACTTCATTACCCGTTTCGGAAAGTTTTACCAAATCCTTAAAGTCGACGTTATTCATAATGAATACGCAGGCATCAGCCAAATCATCGGAAAATAAAAATTCCCGTTTGGGATTTCCGGTTCCCCAGAGCGTAACTTCAACATTGTTATTTGATGCCTGAATTCCATATTTGGCAAGTTTTTCCAAAATTTGAGTTTCGGTGTTCGAGCCATTAACTCCTTCAATCGGTCTGTTATCTAAATCGGAGCGGATCTGAGACCAATCTTTGTTATAAAGTGCTTTTCCCAAGTGCATTTTGCGAATCAATGCCGGTAAAACATGCGACTTTTCCAAATCGAAGTTATCGTTAAATCCATAAAGATTTGTGGGCATCACCGAAATAAAGTTTGTTCCATACTGGAGATTGAAGCTTTCGCAAGTCTTTATCCCTGCAATTTTAGCAATGGCATAAGGTTCATTCGTATACTCAAGGGGGGATGTTAACAAATGCTCCTCTTTCATGGGTTGTGGAGCATTTTTAGGATAAATGCATGAACTTCCAAGAAATAATAGTTTTTTAACGCCCTGCTTGTAAGCAGCATAGATAATATTATTTTGTATCTGAATATTATTGAAAATAAAGTCAGCGCGATACGTGTTATTTGCCATGATTCCACCAACCTTAGCAGCCGCTAAAAACACATATTCCGGTTTCTCTTTGTTGAAGAAATCGTATGTTGCCAATTGATCCGTGAGATCAAGTTCCTGAGAGGTCCTAAGCACAAAATTATGATATCCCTTCTCTTTTAATTTCCTATGTATTGCACTGCCAACTAAACCCTTATGTCCCGCAATATATATCCTGGAGTCCTTATTCATAAGTGTGATCATAATGACACAAAGAGACCAAACGGTCTCTTTGCATAAATTTATTATTCAAAATAATTCAGTGTTTTATATCCGCCATCGCGCAAGTATCGCTCCTTTTTCATCAGTTTCACATCGCTTTGAACCATATCCTTAACTAATGCGGGCAAATCGTAATGTGGTGTCCAGTTTAATTTGGTCCTGGCCTTGGTAGAATCGCCAATAAGGAGATCGACCTCTGTTGGGCGGTAATATCTTTTATCCACTGCTATCACATTTTTCCCAATTTCTAACTGAAATTCGGGATTATTACACTTAACAACGTATCCTTTTTCCTCTTCGTTTTTACCTCTAAACTCGATTTCGATGCCAACTTCGGCAAAAGCCATCCGGATAAATTCCCTTACCTCAGTGGTAATACCCGTAGCAATTACATAATCGTCTGGCTCGGGTTGCTGGAGAATCAGATACATTGCTTCAATGTAATCTTTGGCGTGTCCCCAATCCCGTTTGGAGGATAAGTTCCCAAGATAAACTTTATCCTGCATTCCAAGGGCTATTCTGGCAACAGCACGTGTGATTTTACGGGTAACAAAAGTTTCACCGCGAATTGGAGATTCGTGGTTGAATAAAATTCCATTGCAGGCAAACATCTTATAAGCTTCACGGTAATTAACCGTAATCCAGTAAGCATATAATTTAGCACAAGCATAGGGGCTTCGGGGATAGAATGGTGTTTTTTCAGTTTGCGGAACTTCCTGGACTAATCCATACAACTCGCTTGTAGAGGCCTGATAAACTCTGGTTTTTTGAGTTAATCCAAGAAGGCGGACAGCTTCTAAGATCCGAAGCGTGCCAATGCCATCCGCATTAGCTGTATATTCGGGAGTTTCAAAACTGACAAAAACGTGACTCATTGCCGCCAGGTTATAAATTTCGTCGGGTTGAATTTCCTGTATTATTCGAATCAGGTTTGTGGAGTCAGTAAGATCACCGTAATGTAAAATAAAATTTTTGTGTTCTTCATGGGGGTCCTGGTAAAGGTGATCGATACGATCGGTATTAAAAAGCGAACTTCTGCGTTTGAGGCCATGTACAATGTAATTTTTACGAAGAAGGAACTCTGCCAGATAGGCACCATCCTGACCAGTAACGCCGGTGATTAATGCTACTTTACTCATAAATTTTAAATTATCTGTTCTGATTAATTATGCAAAGGAACAAATAAATTGGGGTATTGTTACTCCCTTTTTTATTAAAACCTCCTATTTAGTGATTAAACAAAAATTGTAACGTATGGTTGATTCATAATTTTTAAGATAAAAAAGTTGTACATTTAGATTACTAAGTAAGATCTCAGGTGTTGATAAATGGCCATGTAATTTTATAATAATAAGTAAGATACTATTTAATATTCACGGCTTAGTACAATTAAATTCATTGTGTTACGGTCATGGAAAAGCTTAACCTTATTAAAAACGACCCCTGGCTTGAACCTTTCGAAAAGATAATTTACCATCGCTTCCAAAAGGCTAAGCAGAAGGAACATGAATTAACTGAGGGCAAACAAGAACTGAAGGAGTTTGCTTCAGGTTATCTTTATTTTGGGCTACGTAAAACCGAAAACGGTTGGGTTTTGCGGGAATGGGCTCCGAATGCCACGGGCATTTATCTGATTGGAGATTTTAACGGATGGAAAAAGTCTGACGAATGGGCATTCAACAGGATAGAGAATGGCATATGGGAATTACATTTAAAGGAAACAGCTATTCACCATAAGGACTTATTTAAACTTCTGGTTACATGGAAAAATGGCCAGGGCGAACGAATACCAGCCTGGATAAAGCGGGTGGTTCAGGATCCAGTTACCATGATTTTCAGTGCACAGGTTTGGGAACCTGAGGTCCCTTACGAATGGAAAATACCTCAATTCAAAGTCCCCAAGCGACCTCCTTTGATTTATGAGGCTCATGTCGGAATGGCTACCCAGGAACCTCGGGTTGGAACAATCACCGAATTTATCAGAGATACATTGCCAAGAATCGCTCAAGCCGGGTACAACACTATTCAATTGATGGCGGTTCAGGAACATCCTTATTATGGATCGTTT
>DATBXH010000242.1:0-3094 GCA_036514375.1 Bacteroidales bacterium
GTAACCTTATTTTGATTGTAAGCCAAGTTTCCGCTGATGGTATAATTCAGCTTGCCAATATGATCGCTCCAGCCCAGGGCTAGTTCATACCCTTTGTTTTGTATGTCACCACCATTAACATAAGGAGGAGGTGCACCATAAGAATCGAGAGCAGGTTGCGGAACTAACCATCCTTTGGTTAATTTCTTGAACCAATCAAACGTAAGTGTCATTCGACCTCTTAACAAACTGGCATCCAATCCCAGGTCGGTTTGTTCCGAAGTTTCCCAGGTAACATTCTTATTCGGCAAAATATTAGGATAAGCTCCAATCGTATACAGGTTTTTGTTATTCCCAAACGGATAATTTGCTTCAGTAAATGCAATGGTCGATAAATACTGGAACGGAAGAATGCTCTGATTACCATTCTGTCCCCAGCTTGCACGCAATTTCAGATATTGTAACAATGAACCTGTGGTAACATCCTTCAAAAAATTTTCATTCGTCATCACCCAACCTGCTGAAACGGAAGGGAAATTACCCCATTGATGTCCGCTGGCAAAATTCGACGAACCATCCCGTCGCAATGTGGCAGCGATCATATATTTCTCCTTGAAATCGTAATTGATACGTCCGAAATACGACAGAATCGGATTCTCACCATTGTATGTATTACGGTTGTTCACCTGTGTTGTGTTTCCAGGTCCACCATATAACTGAGTCAAAGTCGGGTCAATGGTCGGCGTATTTATAAAATACGCATGACCCAGATCGTCAAACGAGCTATTTGCATTTTGTGCATTGATAGACTCACCAATGTTACTGTTTTGAGCTTCCGTACCTGCCAATACTACAAAATGATGGTCGTTCATCAATTTAAATTCGTACGACAGGGTATTTGTAAAGATCCATCCTAACACCAAACTCATATTTTGAGTTACTGTATTGTACGATTGCGAGGTTGATGGCGATAGATTATACGGTGCAATATACCGACGATAAGAAGATGCATTCACGTTTAACCCGTAATTGCTTTTCCATTTCAAATTTTTCAATGGTTGCATCTCGAGAAATAAACTACCTGTAATTTGATGGTTCTTATTAATATTGGTTCCGCCATTTCTGGTTGCCATCATGGCAATAGGGTTGGCAGAGTTTGATGCTGTCGCGTTCCAGGGAATTGCATAATGGTAAGGGTAAGCAAAATCTGCAGTCGTGTCAGCCCACATTGGCAAGAGCGGAGTGGTAGCCAATGCATTGTGAATATCATTGGAATAAATCCCGGTTACCTGGAGACCACCATTTTGATTGTAGCTATAGGTAACGTTCTCTCCTATTTTAAGGAAATCCATTGAATTCCTTTTCACAACGATGTGTTCCGAATTTGCACGAACAGTATACCTTTCAAACTCAGGAGCAACAGGAGCACCCAAAATACCCTTTTGTGCAGTATAGGAGAATCCTACGGAATACGTCGAACGCTCGCCTCCACCCGTAAGGTTAAATGTATGATTTTGTTGTGGGGCATTCTTAACCGTCATCTCATCCAGCCAATTGGTACCTTGCCATTTGCCACTTACAATGTCGGCATAATGAGGAACAATAGGTACACCATTTACAAAGCCGGAAAAATCAGTTGGAGGTAATCCTGAATTGACTTCAGCTTCATTCATCATGGCCATATATTCTTTTGCATTCAGGAGAGGCGCCTTTTTATACAAATTCTGAACGCCAAAATATCCATCGTAAGTGAGGATTGGTTTTGTATCGGTCCGTCCCTTTTTGGTTGTAATCAGAACAACACCATTGGCAGCTCTGGCTCCATAAATAGCAGCTGAGGCAGCATCCTTCAGTACATCCAAAGTTTCAATGTCAGATGCGTTCAAATAGTTAATATTTCCCTGGGGTATGCCGTCAACAATAAATAGCGGAGTTGAATTCCCAATGGTACCAAGTCCTCGTATATTGATATTAAAGTTGGACCCCGGCTGACCGGAAGATTGTACGATTTGCACGCCGGGAGTCTGACCCTGCAGCGCCGTAACCGGTGAGATAGTGTTCAATTTCTGAAGGTCCGATCCTTTTACCTGAAGCGTTGCTCCGGTAGCCAGTTTCTTTTTCTGAACACCATAACCAACCACCACCAGTTCGTCCAGTTTCGTAACATCAGGCGACATTTTTACCTCGATGACCGACTGACCGCCAACGTTTATTCGTTGAACGGCATAGCCTATATATGAAAATATTAATACGGCTTTTGAATCAATCGCATCAAAGGAAAATTTGCCATTCGCATCAGTAATGGCTCCCTGGGTTGTTCCTTCAACAGCAATACTTACTCCAACCAAAGGTTCACCTGTGTTAGCATCGGTTACGGTACCGGTTATTTTTTGCTGTTGTGCAATTTCATTGGGGGCTATTACAATCATATTATTTTCCAGCAGCTTGTAGGAGAGCTGCTGATTGGCAAGAAGTTCGTCCAAAACATCTTTGACCGATTCGTTCTCAACCTTTAAAGTAACCAGGTTATTAAGACCGGAAAGCTGGTCGTTATAAAAGAACCTGTAAGTAGTTTGCGTCTCAATTTTTTTCAAGACCTCGCGCATGCTCTGGTCCCTTACATTGAACGAAACATTTTGAGAAAAGACCGCTGCCGAAGTTTGAATAATAGTGAAAAAGGTAAAGATTAGAGATAGTCTCATAATTAGTAGAATTTTGTGGTACTCCTTGAGTAAAGGGAAAGGATTCCTTATACAAAAATTTTTCATAGATTTGTAACGTTTTTTGTTAAATAATAAGTTGAGATATTCTTGTGAGAGGGAATATCTTGATAAAAAATTTTGGAGAGGGGACCATGACCGTGGTCCCTTTTTTTACAGATCGGTTTTTTTCATAGGCGTATAGTGTTTTAGGTAGTTTATATTAATAATGTTAGAGGTTCATATACTTTTTATATTTCACTTTTAATTCATTATCGAGCATCAGATCGACTCTGCCTTTACCCACATTGTAGCGCAAAGGCGCCGTAAGTTTGAGTACTTTCAGAATCTGTTCCAATGTCTCCTGCTGAAAAATCCCTGTAAATTTGTAATGCTTCAATTCTTCGGAGTTAAAC
>DATBXH010000243.1:0-2027 GCA_036514375.1 Bacteroidales bacterium
ATGTAAGTACCGATGATATTCCCTCGTATAAGCTTAATGCAAAAAACTATACAGGCGGCGAACTAAAGCCTGATATTCCATTTTCGGTTGGCTCTACGTTTCAGGATTATCTTGAGAGTCAACTTGGAATGCGCGATCTGGATGAACACAAACGTCTATTGGCCAGTTACCTCATCGGTAATCTGGACGATGATGGCTACCTTCGCCGCAAACTAGAAGCTATTGTAGACGACCTCGACTTTTCCCTGAACGTAAAAACGACGGAAGAAGAACTCTTAGAAATTTTATTTATTATTCAAGATTTTGAACCTATTGGTGTTGGTGCACGAGATCTTCAGGAATGTTTGCTTTTGCAACTATCGGCAAAGGACACATTCGACCCTCCGATCTCTGTTGCTTATAACATTCTGAAATATTATTTTGACGAGTTTACCAAAAAACATTTCGATAAAATTATTTCAAAGCTTTGTATAACTGAAAACGATCTGAAAGGTGCAATTGATGAAATACTTAAACTCAATCCGAAACCAGGAGGATCATACTCAGACCCGCATAGCAAAGTGGCTGAACATATAATTCCAGATTTTATTCTCGAAAACAGGGACGGCGATCTTCAACTGAGCCTGAACTCACGAAACGTACCTGAACTCAGGGTAAGCCGGACCTACAGTGAAATGCTTCAATCATACAGTCAAAGCAGAGGTAAGTCAAGTAAACAACAAAGAGAAGCTGTTAATTTTGTTAAGCAAAAACTCGATTCCGCACGATGGTTTATCGATGCTATTCGTCAACGGCAGAATACGCTAATGATTACAATGGAGGCGATCATCGATTTTCAAAAGGAATATTTCCAGGAAGGTGACGAAACTAAGTTGAAACCTATGATACTTAAAGATATCGCCGATAAAACCGGCCTGGATATTTCCACAATTTCCAGGGTAGCTAATAGCAAATACATTCAAACACACTTTGGCATTTATGCATTAAAATATTTCTTCACAGAAGGTTTACAAACTGAGTCAGGCGAGGAGGTCTCAACCAGAGAAATTAAAAGAATTCTGGAACAATGCATTGAGGGAGAATCAAAACGTAAACCATTGACAGATGATGAATTATCTGACATTCTTCAGAAGAAAGGTTACCGTCTTGCCAGACGAACTGTAGCGAAATACAGGGAACAACTCAACATTCCTGTTGCAAGGTTAAGAAAGGAGTTGTAAATTTGGGCTTTATCAGCAACCGTTAGTCAAACTTAACTAATTCATGCTTTTCGTATGGAAGTCGTTTGATGATTGTCGGTAATTAAACCGGATTTATTAATAAATTTTACGCAAGTAGTCAGATTTTATAAAAGTAATTGTAGAAATGAGCCATGCCTTCCTTTCAAAATTAATGTATAAAAAAATTCCACAGTTACTGTCATACCTGTTTCATCCCTTGTTAATGCCAACTTTGGGAGTTCTCATTATACTGAATTCAGGAACTTATATTTCATTAATGCCTTCCGAAGCCAAGAACATCATCTTATTGGTTGTTCTAAGCTGTACTTTTGTACTTCCTGCTGCTTTTATCCCGTTATATTTCTATGGCAAACTTATTTCTTCAGCTGATGTGGGACAAGGCCAGCAACGTCCCATTCCTTTGGCTATTACCTCATCACTCTTTTATTTATCTTTTTATCTTCTGCGGAAGATGGGGGTTCCCGATATTATTCAAAATTTTATATTCGCCTCTGCCATTGCTGTGATTATAAATTTATTAATCAATATTAAGTGGAAGATTAGTGCCCACATGATTGGTATAGGCGGAGTGATAGGTCTAATCGTATGTCTATCTTTTCTTCAGGATGCAAATGTTATATTGTATCTTTTAATATCGATCATGATAAGCGGCTTTGTTGGATTCGCCAGGCTAAGTCTTAATGCTCATACGCCAGGGCAGGTTTATATTGGGCTACTCACCGGCTTTTCAGTAACGGTACTTACGATGTGCCTCCTTTAGAACTTAGGACATGGTACTGAGCCCAT
>DATBXH010000244.1:0-5533 GCA_036514375.1 Bacteroidales bacterium
TGCTTTTGGTTATATTTTCTTTTAATTAAAGTTCAAGAACTCATCATATTCGGAAATCCCAGAAACTTATTATTCGTATCTCAAACTCTCCACCGGGTTCCTTGTCGCTGCTCTCCAACTTTGCCAGCTTATTGTTAATAATGCCACTACTACTGCCACTGTACCTGCTAAAACAAACACCCACCAGCTCAAATTCGTTTTAAAAGCGAAGTTTTCCAACCACTTATGTATGGCATACCAGGCAATGGGACAGGCTATAATAAAGGCTAAGCCGATCCAAAGCATGTAATTTTTATTCAGGAGCATCAATATCTCAGTTATTTTAGCACCATTCACTTTCCTGATTCCTATCTCTTTTATTTTGTTTTCACTGGTTATTACAGCCTGGCCAAATAGTCCCAGACAAGCAATAAAGACCGCCAATACACAAAACAGATTAAGCATTATGGCAATACGTTTGTCTTTTTTGTATATTTTTTCATAATCCTGATCGAGAAAATGGTATTCATAGGGTATTCCCGGATTATTTTTAACCCAGACATCCTCCACATAAGCCATTGTCTTTTGGATATCACCATTTATCCTGAAGAACAAGGCGCTGAAATATGCTTCGGACGATTCATCGTTGTATAAATGAAATACCTGTGGATTGACTTTTTCGTGCAACGATTTAAAATAGGTATTCTTAATTACTCCAACAATTATTCCCTTACGGCCATAAAGCATAAACTCAGTTCCAACGGGATTCGATAATCCCATTAATCGAACTGCTTCCTCATTCACAATATAGTTTTGCTTATCACTTGCGAGATCTTTGGAAAAATTACGTCCTGCAACAAAACTTACGCCCATCATATCAAAATAATGATCGTCGATTCGTGTAGTTTCCATTCCAATAGGATTAGCCTCCCCTTGATTTTTCCATTCTCCGTTCTTTTTCCATGCAATGGCAACAGTTCCGTTGCGCTGATTATAAGGCACACAGTCCTTTAAACTAATATCTGTGATACTAGGATTTTGAAGCAGTGACTGCCTCACTACTGCCATCTTTTTGCAAATATTTCCGCGTAAATAGGTATAAGCAACCCGGTTTGTGTTAAATCCGAGCTTTTTATGACTGATGTATTGCATTTGTTTGTTCACTCCGATTACGGCAATAATGAGAAAAACAGCAATAATATTCTGAAAAACAACCATACCAGTGAGAATGAAGGATTTCCTCCTATTGTATCGGTTCATCAGTTCAATTGCCCGGGTACCTGAAAAAACAAAGGAAGGATATACGGCACATAACAAAACAGTAACAATGAAGGTTATACCAACGATAGCTGCAAACTCAACATTGAATGCATGGACACCAAATTGTTTATTAAGCAATGATTGAAAAGCCGAACGCAGATACCACATAGCAGCTAATGCAACAATAAATGCTATGAAGACAATGGAACCGTTTTCAATAAAATTGCTCCAGAAAATTCCCTTTCGTTTTGCTCCACATACTTTTTTTACGGCTGTATTTTTAAGTTTTTGCGCATATAAGGATATGGTTAGATTAATGAAGTTAATAGAGGCAAGTATTAAAATTAATACCGCAATGGAACTAAAAATATAAAGGTATCTGTAATCGCCTGTTTCGCCAAGTCGGTTATTAATGGAGTAATCCAGATAAATAGTTTTTAAAGGTCGTAAATAAGCTACATTGCCGTTCCATTTAACATGTGGCATACCTTCATCTTTTGCCACTTTTGTTATCGCTTGTTCAGCATATGCTGCATTGTTTTCTTTTTTTAGTAACACATACGTTCTGAAATTGGGATCGCCCCATTGCATGCCGCAAAAGTTAAAAGCTTCTGCAAGTTTTTGTGGTAGTATATAATCGAATTGGATGTGCGATTGCGAAGGGATATCTTTAATTACCGCATTTACGGTTACAAAATCGTTCCCTTCAACCTGTATTTCTTTATTTAATGGATCTTCGGAGCCGAAATACCGTTTTGCAAACGATTCGGTGATCACGATACTGGGTACCTGATCGAGTGCCTTTTTAGGATCGCCTTCAATAACTTTAAAGCTGAATATGTCAAATAATTGAGGGTCGGCAGTAATTCCGTTCTCTTCAAAATACATATTGTTCTTATATTTGAATGCAAGTCCCGGAGCATTTCTCAGGCGTGCAGCATGTTCAACAGCAGCAACATTATTTTCAATTGCCGGAGCAAGTGGGGCCGGAGAACCGGCCATTGCCATTTGACCTTCCTTGTCCTTGAAATTGATCTGGTAAATGCGGTCAAAATTTTTATTGAATTTATCATAACCCGTTTCATTGTATACCCATAACGCAATGATCAATACACATGTTAATCCAATGCTTAATCCTGTTAAGTTCAATACTGTAAATAATTTGTATCGAAACAGGTTCCGAATAATTATTGTAAGGTTTTTCATGTCTACTAGTTATAATTACCAGTTATTCATACCTCAAACTCTCCACCGGGTTCCTCGTTGCCGCCTTCCAGCTCTGCCAGCTAACTGTTAGTAGAGCTACTACCACCGCCACTGCTCCTGCCACTCCAAATACCCACCAACTCAATTCCGTTTTGTAGGCGAAGTTTTGGAGCCATTTGTGCATTAAAAACCCTGCTACCGGACAAGCAATAATTAAACCAAGCAGTATCCCGCCTACAAGTTTTTGATTGATAAAAATTAAGATTTCAGACATATGCGCCCCATTTACCTTACGTATACCTATTTCTTTAACTTTGCGGCGGATTGAAAATAAAGACAACGCAGTTAATCCCATTGATGAGAGGAGGATGGAAACGATGCAATAGAAGCTTACCAATTGGTATTGTCTTTCGTATTTCTCATGTTTTTCGTTGAATAAATCTCCTATCGTGTAGTATTCGAACGGATATCCGTGTGTTATTCTACTCCAAGTTGTTTTAATAAGGTTGATACCTTCTGCCTGGTGGCCGTCTTTTATTTTTACCAAGAGGTTCCTGCCGCTCTTACTCATTGTAACAATTGCAGGAGGCACAGTAGTTTCAAGTCCTGTCCAGTGAAAATTTTTTAGTACACCTGCAATCTCCATATCTGACCCGGGAATTAGTTTTCCGATGGGATCTTTCATCTGAAAAAACTTTACCATTGCCTGGTTTATGTAGCACATTTTTTTTGTATCTGCCGCTGTTTGGCTAAATTCGTGTCCATCCGTTAATTCTATATGAAGTGTTTTTAAGTACTCTTCGTCGCCCTGAAAAAACAAAACAGTATATTCCTTATTTTTATTCATGTCTTCATAGTTAAGTCTGATCATAGCTCCCTCCCTTACCGGAGAAGCCTGACAAACAGAGGCCTTTTCTATGACAGGATTGCTTAACAATACATCTTTCATTTCATTCTTTTTATCTCTGTACATTTCGGGCAATCGGAATTCCACTACATTACGGTTGAGACCGATTTCCTTTTGCCTGATAAAGTTAATTTGACGATAAAAAGTGATGGTACAGATAATTAAGATTATTGAAATGGTATATTGAACCGTGCTGATTGTAAATAACTTCTTATTTTTATACGTTGGGGTTTTTGCGAAATAATGATGATGATCATGAAAAATACCCCTTATTGATAATAAAACAATGAAGCAACTTACTATGAATGCCAGACTGATAAATGCTGAAACAATTAGCAGAAAATGGAAATCCATAAAGTTGCTGAATAGTAATTTACTTTCATTTAATTGGTTAAAAGCAGGCAATACAATTTTTATAACAGGAAAACTCAGCAATGTTGAAACAGTAATCAGCAGAAAGATCTCTATTGCAATTATCTTCAGTATATTCATATAAGTTCCTCCCATTATACGAACTATGCTCATTTCCTTTATCCGGTCAAAAATCATATTCATATAAACGCTGATATAGTTAAAAAAGGCTATAACAAGGATGGTGATGGCAATACCCAATGAAATGTAAATTTTAGTTTTTACCTCTTTGGTTATATTTATCGACTCTAAATCGTTTAGGTAATAATTAACGGTTTTTCCTTCCCAAAAAAATGGAATTTCCGATTTATGTGCATTGATTTTTTCCTGAAATGCTTTATGGTTGGTACCTTCCTTAAGTAGCAAGTATGCGTCGGTACCTCTAAGATCCTTGCCCTCAATCGAAGTTATCAAATCAAATTTCAGATGTGATTCTCCTGGCTGATTAATCACGGCTGATACGTTAAAGACTTTCTCCACTCCTTTACTTTTAAAGACGATTGTTTTCCCCAATGCTTTTTTATCGCCAAAAAGTTTATGAGCAGCTTTTTCAGTAATAACAATATTATTTTTATCAGAAAGTGCATTTGTTGGATTCCCTTCAACAAAACGGTACGAAAAAATAGTGAAGAACGAAGCCTCAGTTTCAAAGGCATCTATATTTTGATAATACACATTATTATCCACCTTAAGCTCATCGAACCCCTGTTTGTTCCAATGACAAAAATTTGTAACCTCCGGAAAATTGTTTTTTAAAAATACGGGAGTGGCAAAGGTGATATAATTCATTTTATTACCTTCTACCCAAGGATCGTCTGACTGCATTCGAAAGATCTGCCTTTTCTTTTGGTGGAAGGAATCGATGGAATACTCATTAAACAGAAATCCGGAAAGTAAAAAAATATTAGTAAAGCCTGCAACAAGACTTATGATAATGACCGAAGACACAACCTTTCTTCGCGAAATAGAGCGAAAAGCATTTTTTATGAACATTGTTTCCATAAATAATTCAGATTATTGATTTATTACTCATACCTCAAACTCTCCACCGGGTTCCTTGTTGCAGCTCTCCAACTCTGCCAGCTTACTGTCAGCACTGCTACTATTATTGCCATGATTCCCGCCAGAACAAAAACCCACCAGCTTAATGTTGTCTTGTAAGCAAAGTTTTGCAGCCATTTATTCATAGCATACCATGCAACAGGGCAGGCGATGACGAAAGCAATGGCTACCCATTTGATAAAGTCTTTATTAAGCATGGTAAGAATTTCGGTAACACGGGCACCATTAACCTTGCGGACACCGATTTCCTTGGTGCGTTTTTCTATCATACCGGATGAAAGGGCAAATAATCCCAGACAGGCTATTATAATTGAGAATAAAGCGAAGGTGCTTAAAATACGTCCGGTTCTTTTTACATCGGCATACATCATTGCATAATTCTCGTCGAGGAATGTATACCTTATGGGTTGATTAGGCGAAAACTCTTTCCATACTCCGGTTACTGACCGGATGGTTTCGGATAGTCTGGAAGAGCTGATTTTTACGGATACAATTTGCGGGCTATTACCTAACACCAAACAAAGTCCCCCGATATTGTTGCGTATCGATTCAAAATGAAAATCTTCCACGATGCCAATGATAGTCCATACCTTGCTGGAAAAATTAATGACTCTTTTGCCAATGGGGTCTTTCAGTCCAAGTTTTTTAGCCATCGTTTGATTGATGATTATCGCATCCCCGTCCGTAGGCATATCTTTTGAGAAATTT
>DATBXH010000245.1:0-4889 GCA_036514375.1 Bacteroidales bacterium
TTTTGCAATCAGTTGTGAGTATGGTGCTTCGGAGTATTTTTTTTCTTTAAACGTGATAGAAAAAGTATTTACAGGTTTATAAAGAACGCTCGCCATTAAACCGACCACAATACTGGAATCAATGCCTCCTGATAAGAAAGCCCCAAATGGCACATCTGCAATAAGTCTTCGTTCAATGGCCCGAGTCATTAGCTCCAGTAAGTCTCCCTGAATCTCTTTTTTCGTTTTACCTTCCGGAGACAATGGGTATGAATAATTTTTACCTAGCTGCCAATAATAGCCCGATTGAATGACACAACGGTCTGAGGAATATAAATTGGTTTTACTGTGGGTTGAAACAAAGTCCGTTTGATCAGTATCCCAGGTTTTAAATTTGGGGTTTTGAACCACCACATACTGTCCGGGCATGATCATTTTTATATTTTTAATGATGGTATCGGGCGCATGGACGGTTTGGTATCGGGCATAGTCCACCAGCGACGTCTGATCTATTTCCCGCGAAACCAGGTTAGATGCCAGGATAGTACGGATTTCCGATGAGAAAATAAATTTTTCATCATCCATAAAATAGTAGATCGGTTTAATACCCAATCGATCGCGTACTAAAAATAATTCGTTCTTAACGTTATCCCAGATGGCAAACGCAAACATTCCATTGAAATGCTCAACGCAGGATTTTCCCCATTCACTGTAAGCAGCGAGAATTACTTCGGAATCGGTCCGGGTTCGGAAAGCATAATTTTTCAGTTCATATTTGATTTCCCTGAAATTATAAATTTCGCCGTTGAAAACCAGAACATAGCGCTGGTCGTTGCTGATCATGGGTTGGGTGCCATCTGCTGAGAGATCAATAATGGACAAGCGACGGTGCCCCAGTATCAGGTGATCGTTTCCCCAGATGCCTTCCGCATCCGGGCCCCGATGTGCCATCGATGAGGTCATCGTTCCTACATGCGTTTCATAACGTTTTGCCTGGTCAAAAGCAATAATTCCGCAGATTCCGCACATCTAAGGGTATCTGTTTATTTTGAGGGGTTAATAAATATTGTCTCATAGCAATTTGAGACAAAGGTAATTAAATTTTATAGAAGGATTGAAATAACAGTGAAACAGTTTTTTAATTTAAGGAGGAATGTGCGCTCCATAGCTATAATTGTACTTAACTTATTTTAGATGCTGGGTACGAATCAGCGTAATTATTCCATTGGTTCCTGTTCCGGATGACGGATTGTTTTTGATCTGTAAGTATATATTAATTTTCGCAGATACTTTGAATAAAGTACGGGATAATAAAATGGTGTAAGTATTTTATAACGGACATGAAAAATCGATCTCACATAAGCCGTATTGGGGAATAGACGTCCGAAAATAAATAAAAACTTGCCTTTAAACGTGTTTCTCTTTCGGATGACATGAAAAGATTTTATTTTAGGCTCTGCCAGTCTTTTATTGTTGCACCGGGTGAGGAAAAGACTGCCGGCTTTATCTATCTCCTTTACGGGATAGTCTTCCGGGATTTTAATAAGCTTGCAATTCAGGATGTTCTGTACTGCGGCAAAACTGTGATATATGTCCTTTGATCCGGATGTCAGGTATTCCAGCTCTTCCGTATGTAAGGCCGATTGATACTTTTCCAGGAAAAGACGAATGTCCAGTAACCAGATGAGTTTTATATAACCTTGTAAGGCATGCTTTTGGAGATGATAAACCAGATAAAAAAGGTGGTATTCAGGCGAAAGCGTCCGAAAACGGGACCCCAGTATGTCAATTGCGATGACTTTTTCTGCCATTTCTTCCATTCCCGGATACATGGTTTCATGTGGGAGAAGTAAGCGCTGGTGTATTTCGATGGGAATATCACGATAAACCAGCGGAGGGATGTGACGCCAATGTCCCATGGTATGTCTTGATTCGGTTTCGTACATGGGTGTACATCCTGCACGAACAAGAATTTGTCTGGCTTTGTCAACATTGTTAGGTTCAACCAACAGATCTATGTCGAGCATTGGCCGTAAGGTAGGAGTGGGATAAACCAGTTGCGCAAGTACAATTCCCTTGAATAAAATAATATCAATATTTTCTTTTTGCAGAAGCGGTACCATGGAACGGAATACGCCTTCCAACTGCATGGAATGCAATACACTGCTCCGGTAATAGGTTTTTAATTCCAGTAAAAATTCGGAGCTGAAATAATCTTCCAGAAGTTTATTCTGTATTACCGCTGTATAGAAGGCAGGAACAAGTTTATTCCAATCCAGACAGGCCATTAACTCCTGTTCATCGGGCAATGCATCGCAAATTTTCATTTCATCGAGGCAGCGAAGAAACGCATTATTGCCCTGGACTAAAGATATGGCCACTCTTTCCGAAGCGGTGGTGGATTGTGGTAAGTGCAACATCGGTTTTATTTATAGCAATTGATATTATTTCGTTATTCTGTCTTTTACTTTTACAGCCGGATTTCCCTGGTATATGACATATGCATCGAGCGGTTTGGTGGCTACGGAGCCTACTGCCAATATAGCATGGCTAAAACAGGTAATTCCGGGGCAGACGGTTGCATTCGCTCCGATCCAAACCCCGTCTTCCAGTTTGATTTCTCCCGTCATCAAATCGAACGTTTCGGTTTTGTAATTGTGGTTGCCACATAAAAGCATAGCCCCTTGCGAAATGCAGCAATGCGCTCCTATAGACACCTTAGCAAGGTTATCGATCCAGACTTTTTCGCCAATCCAGGAATAATCACCTATGTTTAGCAACCATGGATATTTAATATTCACACAAGGTTTAATGTTAACTCCTTTTCCTATTTTTGCCCCAAACAAACGCAATAACCACACCTTTAAGCCGGAAACAGGGAACAATGAACTTTTAAAGAAAACAGCATTGGTGAAATACCAAAGCATCAGCTTTAATTTATTCGCTCCCGGGCGGTACCAGGAGTTATTGTATTTTGAAAGGTCGGTTTTCACGGGAGATTATTTAAATGAGTCGATAGTCCGCAGACCACAGTAGACAGCCGTTTCGGATAAACACTTGGTTGTATTTTTTTCACTATCATTTCATTGGCTTATTTGCACATTGTCAATTGTTTATTTGCCTTCACTAACTTGTTAATAAATTAGCGTCTTCAATAGACTGGTTGTGATGTTTACATATCGAATTCTTTTCCTAACAAAAAATCATCAGACAGTATGTTTAATAGCTCTTCAAATTGTTTCAAATCAATGGGATTTATAAGCCAACCTACATTTTTCATCCATTCGGCGCAGTTTCAAAATCTACCATGAAATGTAAAGAAACTTGCGACCTGATGTTTGAGACATACGTTAAGTAGTTTGAGTCGGCATTTACAAAAAAGTCAAGATCTTCACTATAACGATGATTAAGATAAAAACGACCTAATGCGGTTCCTCCGGTAAGGTAGAAAGGTAATTTTAAGGTAGATCACCAGGATAAGAACTTATTTTGCAGGAGATAAGTCCTGTTGTAATCTTTTTTTAACGAATTCATATTTGTTTCGTAATGATGGCATTTTCAACTTTTTAATAATATCGTCGGTAAGCAAGGATTTTATTTCTTCGATTGTAAAAAACTGGATGATAGTAAACCAAGGATAGGTTTCCAGTATTTTCAAAAATAAGGATTGTTTAGTATAATGGCCAGCCCTGTTCGCTTTACCGGATAATAAATTCTCCAGGTCTTCCACAGAAATCGTGTAATCCCACATTAGTGACCTCAAAAGTTGATACCGTATTCAAATTCGATTGCAAACAATAAAACGAGGCAAGTACAGAATGAAGATAGGCGTGCTCTATTTTGTGTCCTAGATTGTTATGAAACGCGCTGTACAGCGGATCATTCGACCAGTCTCACAAATTTTTCGCCATATTCATGAAACACCAGTTCTTTTAACGAATTATGATAAGTCGGTAATTTTACCCGGATTTCAAGGACATTAGCATCAATGAGAAAGCGGAACCAGAAACCTTGCAGGAAGTGAAAAGCAAGGCCTGTTTTGCCATCTAGAAAACCAAACCTGAAGATGTAACGGTACAAAAAGAAAAGTAAAGAACGGATGAACAATGGTGCTTTTTGAAAAATATTGTTTTTAAACCAACGGCGTCGTTCAATGGGAGAGCCAAATAAACGTGATTTGACCTCGCCTGTGTCGGCTTGGTTTTGTTTCACAATCTCAATGGCTTCGTATAATGCCCAGCGGTTATGTGCCTCAATAAAATTATGCCAGCTGTCGAGCACAGTATCGATAATGTCTATCCTGTGTTTGATTGCTTTTACGTTACCGGCCACCACAAAATGCTGATCGTATAATTTTTCTTCGCATTTGCCTTTTACAGCCCTGAATAATCTTAAATGGAAATTGGGGTATTGCCCGCCGTGGTAAACCTCTTTACCGAAAATCATAGTTCTGCGGCTAAACATATAACCATCTGCCAAATTATTTTCGGGATCAAACTTATTTTTTAACCAGTCTGTTAGTTCTTCCGTAAACCGTTCACCGGCATCCAGATGAAAAACCCATTCGGTATTGAACGGGTTATGTTGTTGCGCCCAGTTACGCTGATTTGCATAATTTTCAAAAGGATGCTGAACGTAATTAATCTGATTTTTTTTTAAAAATTCCACGGTTCCATCTGTTGAAAACGAATCGACCACAAACAGATTGGCATTTAACGTTTTTATACTTTCAAAACATTCCGGAAGGTTTTGTTCTTCGTTAAATGTAAGAAGGATAACTGTTAATCTATTCTGCATTATATTCTTCTTCTGGGATTATCTCCAGATAAAGCTTAGCATATTCGGATGCAATTCTTTCGGGAGTAAATCTTTTAACATTTTTCAAGCCTTTTTGTATGAGGTCCTTTCTT
>DATBXH010000246.1:0-5639 GCA_036514375.1 Bacteroidales bacterium
ACTGACTGGTGTGGCTGGTGTAAAAAGATGGATGCGGAAACATTCAGTCACCCTGTCATTGCCGACTTCGTAAATAAACATTTTTATGCCGTCAAATTTAATGCCGAGGGCCCGGATACAGTAGTTTTTGCAAATCATAAATTTATCAATGAAGGCAAAACCCGTTCCACGCATCAGTTTGCTGTAGCTTTATTTCAGGCACAAGGACTGCAACCTGCCTATCCTTCCATAGCCTATCTGGATGAAAATTTACAGTTGATAAGAGTTTGGTCCGGCTATTGGACTCCATCCCAAATTGAGCTTTGGCTTAATTATGTAGTGGATGAGAAATATAAACCATTGCCATTGGAAGAATACCAGAAAACCTTTGTTAGCAAAATAAGGCAATCCGATATACCTCTATCGTTAGAAGACCCACACAAAACATCTGAAAATAAACCTAAATAAAAGCAAAGTTTCCGCTGCAATGATTGAATCCTTAAATTTTAACTGCCTGTATTTTAAAGGCCATATTCCCTGCCAACCCAACAAACTTCGAAACAAGGTTTGTCCGACATGTGATGAATATAAACCTATATCGAAGCGGATCCTTATTATTAAACTTGGCGCTATTGGCGATGTTATCCGTACCACACCGCTTATTCTTAAATACCGGTCGCTGTACCCGGATTGCCATATTACCTGGCTTACCCATTCGCCGGATGTTCTTCCCCCTGATCAGATCAACTTAATTTGTAAATTCGATTTCCCTTCAGTATACGCTATCCAGAACCAGGCATTTGATATCGCCATTAATCTGGATAAAGAACCTGAAGCATGTGCATTGTTAAAGGATGTAAAGGCGAATGAAAAATATGGCTTTATCTGGAATAACTATCATATCGATATAGCTGATGGAAATGCTGAGCATAAATTAATTACAGGACTATTTGACAATATTTCCAAAGAAAACAAAAAACACTACCTGGAAGAAATTTTTGAGATTTGTCATCTTCAATTCAATGATGAGCCCTATCTGTTGAATGTAGACCATACGCTATCGGCAAAATGGTCATCATTAAAAACACAGGCAAATGGCAAACAGGTAATTGGGCTGAATACCGGCTGCGGCAAACGTTGGACAACACGTCTATGGCCAAATGATTATTGGATTGCCCTGGTAAAAAAACTAAAAGATAACGGCTATTATCCTGTTTTGCTTGGCGGAGAGGCGGAAGATGAAAATAACCGGACGCTTGAAAAACTGTCCGAGGCCTTCTATCCTAGTCATTTCTCCCTAAAGGAATTTATAGCACTTACCGCAAACTGCGATCTGGTAGTAACCCAGGTTTCCATGATGATGCATATAGTTACGGCATTGCAGATTCCTTTGGTACTGATGAATAACATCTTCAACAGAAATGAGTTTTATCTTTACAACAATGGTGTAATTGTAGAACCAACATCAGGTTGTGACTGTTATTACGGCAACTCCTGTAAGCGTGACCAAAGTTGCATGCACGACATATCTGTGGAAATGATTGAAAAGAATATAACCGGGCTTCTAAAATAAGTTATTGGTTGTTGGTTTTTAGCAGTCCTATACCAATTTACAACTGATAACAAATAATGAAAGAGCTATGCGTATTGCCTATTTGTCTACATTTTACCCTTTTCGTGGAGGAATTGCCCAGTTTAATGCATCCCTTTTCAGGGAATTGGAAAAGAAACATGAAGTTGTGCCATTCACCTTTACGCGCCAATATCCTGATATGCTTTTTCCGGGTAAAACGCAATATGTGACAAACGATGAAAATGCGGATCCTATTAAAAGCATTCAGGTACTCGACTCCATTAATCCCCTGAGCTATTTTAACACAGCAAAGCATATCAAAGGGTTCAATCCCGACCTGCTGATTATGAAATTCTGGATGTCATTTTTTGGACCATCGTTAGGGACAGTGGCCAAGCGGTTGCATAAGCAAACTAAAGTAATTACAATTCTTGACAATGTTATTCCTCACGAGAAGCGTTTCTTTGATAATGTACTTACTAAATATTTCCTGAGACAGAACGATGGATTCATCGCCATGAGCGAAACTGTAAAAAACGACCTGGTGAGTCTCAGCCCTGAGGCTAAATACATAAAAAAAGAACACCCGCTTTATAGTCATTTTGGGAAGAAAATAGACCAACTTGAAGCACGACGTCAACTAAACATTCCTTCGGATAAAAAGACGTTACTTTTCTTTGGTTTTATCCGCGACTACAAAGGACTTGACATTCTTATCAAAGCATTTGACTTGCTGGACGATTCTTATCAACTGGTTATTGCCGGAGAAACGTACGGAAGTTTCGATAAATACCAGCAATTGATAAACTCAGTAAAAAATAAAGATCAAATATACATTTTCAATGATTACATCAGCGACGAGAAGGTTCCAACCTTCTTTTCCGCTGCAGATGTTTGCATACTACCTTATAAATCTGCCACACAAAGTGGCATAACCTCTATCTCCTATCAGTTTGAAGTTCCATTAATCGCTACAGACGCTGGTGGGTTAAAGGAAAGTATACGTCACCAATCTACAGGATTAATCGTGGATAGATGTGAACCCGAACCTATAGCGTTAGCCATTAAAGAATATTTTACGGGACGGTTATCGATGAAATTTATCCCCAACATTGTGAAAATGAAAGAAGAACTATCATGGAAAAATTTTGCCGATTCGTTAGTTGAATTCGCAGAAAAATTATAGTCTCCAAACTGACTCGAGCATAGCCCGCTCTCTATAATTATAAACAGAATAAACTTCTTATTGGGGGGGGTAATTACTTGGTAATGAAAAAAGATCTATTTTTGACAATTACCATTCTACAATAATTCCTGATGAGCTTTGATTTCAACTTTTATTGGCAAAAAACCAGAGAGGGAGATGAAAAAGCCTTTGAGATCCTGTTTAAGGAAATCAATAATTCGCTATGCTACTATGCCTTTCAAATTACAAATGATAGATTTATTGCCCAGGAAATTGTCCAGGATGTTTTTCTAAAAATATGGCAGAATCGTCGTAAAATTATTATAAATGGATCATTCAAAGCATATTTATATTTAATGACGCATAATTTAGCTATAAATACGCTACTCAAAATCAACACCCGGAAAAACTCAGTAAGCAGACTTGTTTCCAACGACTTATGGGAAAACTTTAAAGATACATTAGCCATAAATCCCTACCTATTGGAGCAACTGGAAGCAGAAGAAACTGACAAAACTATTGAAAAGGCCATAGACGGACTTCCTCAACAATGTAAAGATGTATTTTCATTAAGTCGTTTCGAAAATAAAAGTTATAAGGAAATTTCATCTCTTTTGAATATCACAGAAAGCACAGTTAGATCTCACATTTTCAAGGCTCTTGAAAAAATAGAAGAGGTTTTGAAAAAAAATAAATAAGAAACCTGCCTTTTTCAGTGGACATGAACAACAATAATCTTGTCTTAATATTTAGGAGATTAATCTATGAATAGTTTGAAAAACATCAGCGAAGAAACTAAGCTGTTAATCATTAAATATTTAACAGAATTCCTTGATAAAGAGGAATCACTTCGTTTAAAACGGTGGCTTGAAGAAGATAATGTTCACAAAGAATATTTCGATAAAATTAAAGCATGGTGGACACTTGCAGGTAAACATAATGGAGAACAAGAATTTGATTCCGAATCACAATGGAATCTTCTTAAATCACGATTGGGCGTTGAAGCCAGGCCTGCGCAAATAAAATCTAAATCCAGGTTAATAACATTTGCAGGATTAGCAGCAACATGGGTGCTTTTTTTCGCAATAGGCACACTATGGCATACTAATAAAGTAAAAGTACCTGACCTGCGACCTAAAATTACTGAGATAGAAGCACCTTTAGGAGCAAAGAGTGTGATTAAACTTCCCGATGGAACAAAAGTATGGTTAAATGCAGGTAGCAAAATCAGTTACAACCAGGACTTTGATAAAAAGGACAGATACATCTTACTTGTTGGCGAGGCTTATTTCCATGTGGCAACCAATAAAGCCAAACCTTTCGTAGTAATGACATCAGGTATTATGGTCAAGGCACTTGGTACTTCATTTAATGTGAAAGCTTATCCCGAAGAAAAAACTATTACGACAACATTGGAAGAAGGAAAAATAGATGTACAGGTAATACAGGATGCTAAGGGAAAAGGAAAGATAATACTCACACCAAAACAGAAAGTTGTTTATTATAAAAAAGCCAATGATTTTAAAGATAACCTGGATAATGAATCCTTTATAAAAAAAGACCCGCAGACCTCTATTAACAAAATAGACAGCGACCTGGAGATATCTCAAAATGTTAACACTGAATTGTATACATCCTGGAAAGACCCAAGATGGATCATAGAATCAATGCCATTAGCTACACTTTCACCAATGCTTGAACGAAGGTTTAATTTGAAAATCAAATTTGACAATGAGGAGCTCAAAAACTACAATTTCACCGGAACCATTGAGAAAGAAACTATCGAACAGATATTAGATGCAATGCGATTTACTGCACCAATTGATTACGATATTCAAAAGGATACCATATTACTAATGCTAAATAAGCATCTAAAAAACCAGTATTCACGCCTTACGAAGTCTAAAACTAACAAAATTAACTACTAAAATTAAGGGAGGACTGCTATGGAAATAAAAACCTAAAAACTTTACTACAACAGAAAAGGGAGTAGTTCGCACCTACCCCCTCTCTAAATACTTAGAATTCATTATTGTTAAATCCTAACATTACAAATGTATGAAAAAAAAACATTACGGGGAGTATTATACTCTTTCCCATCTCTTTCCTAAAAAACTACTATTAACCATGAAACTTACTATTTTACTAACATGTATCCTTGCGGTAAAAGTTTCGGCTTCTGTATATTCCCAAAACGAACGGATTAATATGGAAATCAAAGATAAAACCGTGAGAGAAACACTAAAGAGCATCGAAAAACAAAGTCATTTCCGGTTCTTTTATAATGACGATTTCATTGATCTTGATAAGAAACTTAACGTTACACTTGAAAACAAAAGCATAGACGATGTACTGGCCATAGTCTTTGATAAATCGGCAGTAACGTTCAAAGTTTTGGATAACAACTTTATTGTTATAACTCCAGTTGAACTTCAACAGCAACAAAAAGTATCGGGAGTAGTAACTGATGCTGGCACGGGCGAACCACTTATTGGTGTTACCGTTATTGTTGAAGGTACCAAATTGGGCACGATAACCGATGCCAAAGGCAAGTATACTCTTGACATTCCTAGTACAAACGCGGTAATTATTTTCTCCTATCTTGGGTATTTGACTCAGCAGATTGCTGTTGCCGGGCAATCTAACATTGATGTGAAAATGGAATCTGATGTTAAAAAATTAGACGAAGTTGTTGTCATTGGTTATGGTTCCGTAAAAAAGAGTGATCTTTCAGGATCAGTGGGCGTTATAAAAGCCTCTAAGCTCGATCAGCAGACCAATTCCAATTTAGCAGCGGCCATGCAGGGCAAAGTCTCAGGAGTTTCAATCCAGTCAGCGGGTGGGGCCCCTGGTGTAGGAATGAAAATCCAAATTCATGGTACGGGTTCTGTAAACAACAAT
>DATBXH010000247.1:0-4361 GCA_036514375.1 Bacteroidales bacterium
AGGCTTTTACACCAGGGTCATCAGAAGCAAACTCTACTTCATCGGTGTTTCTACCTTACAAAGGTAAGGCTTTTACACCACGATGGATTACTACATTATGATAGCGGAAGGTGTTTCTACCTTATAAAAGTAAGGCTTTTACACCAAATTTTTCGGAGAAATATATCACGAAACTGGTGTTTCTACCATACAAAGGTAAGGCTTTTACACCGCTATAATCTCTCTGCTTTTAAAACTGCTTGGTATTTCTATCTCACAAAGCTAAGGCATTATTGTTAATAAATAGTTAATGACAAGTTATTCAAATAATGTATTTAATCCACCTAAAATCTTAAATTTCGATGAAAATAAACCAAACTACAATGGAACCGAAAACGGATTACATTATTAACAAAAAACCTTTGTTACAGCCAAAGGCGGCCTCTTCCCTTTATCTAAACCAGGCAACCCATAATGCAGGAATTGTTTTAGGTAATGTTTCTAGCATAATCCAAGGCGACAAAGAATTATTTGCTGATTATTTGAAACGGATTGAGTCAAACTTAACTGAAAATCAAATACAAAAACTTGAGTCAAGGTCTTTTGCATTTCTTCGTGCTGATAAAATTGTATTACAAAAGAAAAAGGAAATCCTGTTCAAGCTTCTTTATAAACTCGATGAGCTTCGTAACTTTCACTCACATTATTATCACTTTAGCACACTCTTTTATTTTAATGATGAAGAATTAAAGCTATACCTCGAAGAAAAATTTACTCAGGCATGCGACGGATTATTGAGTAGTTATACACCTGAAGAGCTGGCACATCTGAATATTGAAGATGAGAATTACCGCTTTTTTAAGGAAAGTACCGATGGCGAATTTAAATATTGTTTTAACCGCAATCAGAAGGCCATGGCTTTTCTGGCATCGTTCTTCCTGGATAAACGGCAAACAAACCTTCTGTTAAGTAAGATCAAAGGTTTTAAAAAGGCTATCGACAAACCTTCGCAGGCTACCAGAGATGCATTTACGTATTTTTGCATGAAGAACGAAAGTAGTTTTGTATCCGAAGATACCAATGTGCGTTTCTTTGTTGATGCAATAAGCCACTTAAGTAAAATGCCGCAAGAAGTGTTCGAAAACCTGGATGAAAATTCCCTTACTTTAAAAATAACCGCAGGAGCGTTAGGCAGGATGAAAGACAGGATATTTCAGACCATGCCAAAACAACCAAAAGAAAAGAAAAAAGTGCAGGAACAAAAAGATGCATTTAACAAACTCAGAGAAATAGAAGAAAAAGAATTCAACAATACGAAGGAATTTCTTGAAGAAGTGGAAAAAAGGATAGGTCACCAGAATATTAAAAAATACAGAACGGAAATACTTGAAGAAGCACAGGAGAATTTTAACATACGTACCAGCCGGGACAGGTTTACTCATTTTGCGCTTCAATATATCGACGATTTTGATCTTCTGCCCGGTTTTCGGTTTAAAGCATATACAGGCAGGGAAACCCGTTCGAAAGAGACCAAGGTTTATCACAGCAAAAAATCTTTTGAGAAAGAAATAATTAAGCGCGAAACAATTTATTCAAAAATAAATGACCTACGCCCGAATGATAAAGAGGAAGGATACAGCTATCAGTATGTGATCAGGGACAATAATGTGTTTTTCGAATACAGCGGTGGAAACCGGAAATACAAAGGTTCCTTGAGTATACATGAATTACGCAATCTCACGTTTGCACTCATGGATGTTAACCTGAAAGAATCTGTAAGAGAAAAAATGATCAGTTTTCTCGAAAATTACACAAAGTTATATAATAATATTGCCAATGGCATGAATAAAAAAGAGATAAAGCGTAATTTAACAGTTGAGGAAAAATACCTACCCGAATACTTGGTCAAGTGGCTTAACAATTCAAATTTTACGTACAACGATTTGGTAAAAGCTGTCCTGAATAAACTTAAATACACTGTTACTTATGCACAAAAGTTTCTGGATAAAGAAAGTCCCTCCTATTACAAAAAATTACGGAAATTCGATAAAATAAAAGAAATCCTTCTTTTTGTAAACCATAATGTTGCCAAATATATTGATCAGGAGCAATACGAGAAACTGGAAATATTGCTCGGTTCCTTTCCCAAATACCGGGACCAGTTACTCGATTATCTGAAAGAACAGCAGATAAATGCAAGTTGTACCACAGCCAAGGAAATATTTAGTTTCCATGCCATCGTAAAAGAATCCGCCGATTTGGAGAATATCTTGTATAAAACGCTTAATGCCACCATTAAATGGAGCCAGGAAAAAATAAGGAACATTGAGAAAACACCTGATCCGGAATTTGTAAAAACCATAGCGCATATAATAAACGTATCTTCCAAAGAATATACAGATGCCCGGATAAATGAAAATATCCAGAAATTTCTTGCCGATAACATTATTCTTCCGCGAGGTTTTGTTCTTCATTTCTTTTACGACAAGGAGAAAAATATCAGCAAACGGATCATGGAATTTCTTCCCAACCTTCGGATAAGTGATTTCTATCAAAAAGTTTTTGATTATAAATACGACATCGAAGCCTATGATACATACGGAAAGAAGGTGGACGAGCTGAAGACAAAGGATAAGCTGCTTCTGTTGATGACTAAGAATTATCTTGAAAAGAAAATAGCTCCGGCAAGTCAAACAACATCGTTTCAAATAGAAGGTAATGTTGCAGATATTTTAGATAAAGAGATATCCATATTATTCAAGCATATAGAAGGCAAAAAAATAACGTTTGGAATCAAAGATTACGACGAAATTTTAGTGGTATTGAACGATAAACGCCTGGAGAAAATATTAAGATACTATTTACCTGGTAAAAAGAACATTTATTTCATCGATCGCGAAAAGTATAAGAATCCAAAAGATGAATCGGGCGGTTCAAAGCAGATTTATGATCTTCAGGATGCTTTGCATACCATAGAACGAGAACAACTGGAAGTAGTTGATACTGTCTTAAAACTTGAAAAGGAAGCGTTAACAGATCATATTTCAGGTCAAGTATCGGTTGTTACGAAAGAAGAAATTGAAAACTATCTGGATAAAGGTTGGCAAAGGAATTTAAGCCCGGAACAGTTAACAGCGATCAAATCTGTCATCGAACCTCTGCTTATAGAAACTGATAAAAACCGGATAGAAACCAGGAAGTTACTTGAATTAAAAGGGCTAACAAAGGAAAAGATAGAATCCATTATAAAATACCGAAGAGCAGCTTTTCACAATGGGTTGCCGGAGGATGGTAAGTTTAATGTTAAGTCGCTGTTGAGTTGAATATTGGATAAATTACTCATAAATTTATTATACTGTGAATAATATTAATATTCATTGAATACAATGAGATAATAGGATTGCCAAATAATGTTATTTAATTATCAAATTGTAAGATAGAGGAACACATTATTTTACCTTTTTTCTGTTCCTTTTGAAAATTGAGCATAACTGCTTCTACTATGCTGATGGATTATAGCCTGCATAAGTCCCGACATGCGGAACTTGCTATGACGCTCAAAGTGTATACGCTATAAACTCTACCATTGCTTTATAACTGTTGTTATTTTGCATGTTATTCTTTTTCTTTATGCCTCCAATTATAATCTTTTAATAATTTATCTGGAGAACATTTACAATTATGTTTTTGATCTATTTTCGAATCAAGACTAAAGACCTTTTTATTAAAACTATCCAATAATAAGTAATTTTCTAATTTCCAATTATTGAATATTGCAATATCAAAATTATTATAGAATCGATTAATTTCTTCTAGTTGATTTTTTTTCTTGGATAAATTTTCAAATTTGCTTTCAGAAACAAACTCATTATATAAAGATATTGCTGTAGTTGTTGTCCCTGACAAGATACCCGCTAAAAGAGAACCAGCACCTGCACTTGATATTGTACCAGCAAGACCAATAGTTGCAATCGCAATTCGTAGACCCTTTTGCCAATTCTCAATTCTTTCTAAATTACAAACGCATTTATAATATTCCCCTAAATAGATATGTTTTTTGTTATCAAAATCGGTTTTCATTTGATTGGCGTCTGGAATTACTGAAGATATTTGTTTATTTCCTTCATAAGATCGACCAAGTTTATCTTTAACAATAATTTGATATATGCCTTCGGTTAGACTAACAATAAGGTGATTTAAATTGTTATCATTTAATGACTGATAAACAATATAATTACTTTGACTCAGATTTTTAACTATTATATTAAATGGGGCTGAGCCATTATTAATTGTAATTAATAATTTACCGTTTTTAGTGTTTATAGGATCTGGATAAGTTTCTATCTCACTACTTACTTTCAAATTACAGTTTGGCTCTGAAA
>DATBXH010000248.1:0-2518 GCA_036514375.1 Bacteroidales bacterium
TCTGTAATATCCCTCTAAAGAAATAAATCCTTCGCCCATTCGTTTCTGAAAATTCAGTTCATAAGAATCGGCATATTCAGGCTTCAGACCCGGATTACCCTGTTGAATATTATTGTTACCGGTATGTCTTACAAACGGATCAAGATCGTGATCTTCGGGCCTGTTTATACGGCGGCTGTAACTTGCCATTATCTGCATATCCCAGGGTAATTGTCTGGAGAGATGAATGGATGGAAAAAAATCGAACTTGTTCACAGGATATTCTTCGCCGGTTAAAGGTTTCACAATATTCCGGTCGGTATATTCCCCGCGCAGGCCCAATTGATATTCGAAAAGCTTAGTAGCATTGGAGAGTGTGGCATACACAGCTTCAATATGATCAGAATACTTATCCTTATTAAGCTGATTCAAATCTTCCACCTGTTCCAAATTCTCGCCTATTAAATTGTAGTAGTGGTAATCTCCGTCAGAACTCTCATAACGTCCTTCGTAACCTGCTTCAAACTTTCCTTTTGCACTAAATGGCCGTGTATAATCGATCTTTGCCCGGAAATCGTTCTCCATAGCGCTTTCAGTTGTGCGCTGCAAGCTATCGTTTCCTGTCAGATTCCATCCACTGTCGGTATATCTTTTAAAAATGTCAGTGGTATTATCCGACGGGCCATGGGAATAAAAAACCGAGGCTGCCAACTGATGCCCGTTATCATTGATCTTCCATAAATAATCAACATTACCGCTGAAATGTTTGTGGGGGGAAACAGAATTGGTAGAATACAGGTAGTTAGTATCTCTTGTACCTGGTTTATCATACTCATGATATTTGGAATTCATCAAACGCCCGAAATCGTGCTCATCATAATTTAATGAAAATGAAATACTATGATTGTTCGTAATGGAATAATCGAGTCCTCCTTTCACTCCTTTTCCCTCACGGTGCATTCTGCCATCCGAATTGGATTCCTGAAAAGTTGTAGTATCGAGCCTGGTGGTCTGTTGATCGGAAAATCCTTTCATATGAAAATTCATATCCATGTAGTTGGCACCCATGAAGTAATTAAGCTTAGATCTCTTAATATTGACGAGGAAGCTTGCATTGTATTTGTCACCGGTTCCTGCTGAGACATTGGCTACACCGCTTATACCGCTTATTTTCTGTTTCTTCATAACCACGTTAATAATCCCTGCACTGCCATCAGGATCATATTTGGCAGATGGGTTTGTAATAATTTCAATCTGCTGGATGATACTTGCGGGGATTTGCTGAAGGGCATCGCTCCCTTGCAAAACGGAAGGCTTACCATCGATCAGTACAGTAAAGCTCGAACTCCCGCGAAGTGTAACATTTCCTTCCACATCCGTCTGAATCGATGGGGTATTTTCGAGTACATCGGCTGCAGTTCCACCGGCAGCAGTAATTTGCTGCCCTACATTCACTACTTTTTTATCGAGTTTGTATTCAATAGGCGGACGGTTCCCGGTCACTTCCACTTCGTTAAGTACGGCTGAAGATCCTTCCAGCTTAACTGTGCCTAAATCGGCGGTCTTCTGGTTTGGAGTTAGTAAAATTCCATTTACTCTTGATTTCTTGTAACCGAGAAATTTAAACTCTGCATAAAACTTACCATACGGCACATTCGCAAAGCTAAAATTACCAGCCGTATCCGAAACCATGCCGGTAATCAGCGAAGAGTCTCTCATCCGGTAAAGTCCAACACTAACATATTCAACAGGAAACTGATTATTTCGGTCAACAATCTTTCCATAAATTTTGCCTTCTGCGGGCATCCCGCCACCGTATTGCCTGCCTCCTTCGGATTGGCCCAGCATCTGAATGCCCGGTAATACAAAGATTAACAACAAATAAAAACACTTTCTCATATAATTGTTTAAAATTTTAAAACGTTTGGTGTATTAGACAAGGATGATGCCAAAAACTTGCATTTGTTAATCTTTTTATGAATTTATTTTTTTCGTTAAACAAAACAAACGAATTAATCGATGACATATCGCAAAGTAAAGAGTTGATAGACTGAATTCCGGAATACGTCGTGATTAGTCAATCATTTACAATATCAGCTAAGAAGTCAATATTTGAAATGAATCGGGCAAATAACACCAGAAATACAATTTACTCAAAAAAAAATATTAAATTTTCGAAAGATTTTCAGTTCTTTTTTAATGAAACATTCGCTGATCATAGTTTTTCTACTCATACTCGGTAAAGGTTATGCTCAAGACAACATAGAACGTTTTAAGCGACTTACTACCCTGCAGGGACTATCACAAAGCTGGACAAGATGTATTTATCAGGACGATATCGGATATATGTGGTTTGGCACCGTTGATGGCTTAAACCGTTATGATGGCCACAATTTCAAAATTTATACCCCAAAGGCAAAGGGTAAGTTTACCTTAGGGTCGATGGTTATTAACCAGATCCTAAAGAAGAATAAAAATGAATTATGGATCTGTACCAACAACGGAATTTATAGCTACAACCGCCTCACTGATGATTTTA
>DATBXH010000249.1:0-6237 GCA_036514375.1 Bacteroidales bacterium
TCAGATTAAACAGGTCCTTGATGGCCATTTCTTTAACTTTTACAAGCAATACAAATGTAGAGGTATGCTGATTGAAAACTCCAAAATGAGCGGAAGTTTTGCTGAATTAAATGACTGGCTGGCAGGCTATTTTATGCCAAAAATGATTGCATTAGGTTTGAAAAACAACGCAGTTGTCCTTCCTAAAAACGTATTTGCCCAATTGGCAGTAGAAGAATGGGATAAGAAGGTAGGCGGTTTCGCGACCCGCAATTTTGATAATGTTGCCGATGCCATAAACTGGCTCAAAACAGCTTAAAAAAGAATAAAAGCCTTCAGCATAAAGCCATCTTTACAGAAGGAATATAAAAGCCGTAAAGCGATAAGCTAAGCGGCTATTTTTTTGCCTTTACCGCAAATAAGCAGATTAAAAAAGTAATAAAGGTTGCGATCATTTACTACTATTTAAATGTGCAACCTTTATTACATCTTGAAATCTATAATGGTGGATCTATGGTTTCTTCCAAACCGCTTTAATGATGATCTCTCCATCCCCAAACAATGTAGGCGGAGTAGTTATCACCAATAATCCATCTTCTATTTTTGCATAACGGATCTCTTCCTTTCCCTGCCAATTTGGAAAAAGACACCCTTCTACCTGGTGAATAATAGTACCTGGTTCTTTTTCGTAATATTTTCCATAATAGGCCATATACGTTTTATAGGCTGCTGTAATTTCGTCAGCCGAACCTTCACCAAGCGATGAATTTTTAAAGTTAGATCTGTGGCAATACCCCATTTGGGCATTCATGTAGCCGCATTTATCATACGTAAGAATACCCATGGGAGATTCGCCATATAAATTTACGATCTTGCCTTTGGCATCGGTATAAGTCATGGATACCAGCAGCCATGATCCTTCAATTTGTTCCAAAAGTGATGATTTCATCTTCTTTAAACCGGTTTTAATTTGTTTTAAGGACCTTGATATTGTTTTGTAACAGGAATACCATTTCTTCCTTTAAAACAGAACAAACAGATTCTTTATCCTGATGTACAAAGTTATGGTCTCCCTTCCTGCACTCCAACCTGAAGCTGCCCGTTGTTTCCACATCCCATTTTTCAACATCAGCTCTGCGCACCCGGTCATCTGAATCGGCAGTAAAAGCAACAATATTTGAAGTTAATTCCGGAAACTCCATGTACTTATATGAATGAATTAACTCGAAATCAGCACGTAGTGTCTGTATTAATTTCCGGTGAAAATCATTGGAAAGGTCAATTTTATCCGCCGAGGGCAATAACCTGGCCAGTTGCTCATCCGTTAGTTTCGACTCTATGATGGAATTAACAAATGTATTTACAAAACCTTTCAAACAAGGTGTCCCTGTTACGACCAGCGTGGAGGCTGACATTCCATATTGACTCTGCAAGCGGCGAGCCACTTCGAAGGCAAGCAAACCACCCATACTATGTCCAAACAATGCAAACGGTTTATTACCGAGCTGTTCTTTTAAGTTTGGCAAATAATCGTTGATAAAAGCATCAAAACTGCGATAGGGTGGTTCGTCCTGACGGTCTCCTCTTCCAGGCAACTGTACACAAAGTACCTCGAACTCGGGTCCGAGCAATTTATCCCAATCGTCAAAAAGCGAGCTACTACCGCCTGCGTCATGGAAACAAACCAACCGCATTTTGGCATTCGGTGATTCAGATAAAGTAAAGATATCCTTCCTGACATCCTGTTTCTGCCCTGCAGAACCATTTTTCAAGATATCCAGTTGGTCATATACCAATACATCGATGAACATTGAAAACGCTTTTAATGAAGGGTATTTCCACAAATCAGCAACAGCAAATTTAACGTGGAACTCCTTTTCCAGGATAGTTCTGAGCTGAACCGCCATAATGGAATCAATCCCTAATCCCTTAAACGACATTCCTGGGTTAATCTTTGATTCTTGTGCCTTTATAAGTCTGGCAACTTTCTGAATGATCTGTGCTTGAATAATAGCTTTCCGTTCAGTATCTTCTGCCTGTAACATTTGATTAAACCAATCAGCCGAACTGGCCGAATTATCTGTTTCCTGGATAGGAATGCCCAGATCGATAATTTTACCTTTAATTCCTTCAAGTTTTATTTTCAAACGGCCGTCTGCCGCCGCGAAAGCTTCAATTTCCGCACTAAACGAACTAATATGATTGTCAGAATTGTTAACGTAATCATGCAAATGTATTTGAACTAAAAACGGTTGATCATTCTCAATTGTTTCAAACTGGGCAAAATTTGCCAGAGAAGCAACAAAGGCTGTTTGTTGTGTCTTTATCTCCGAACTTTTCAGATAAGTGGCAAATGCCGGTTGAATTAACTGATCGATCCAGACCGGGTTCAGTTGAAACTTCTTACCGGCTTTAACTGCTTGTGAATCCAGATGGAACTTAGCAACAATTAAATCCTGACTTACTTGTAAAATCTCAGTGTGTTGGAAAAGCTCGTCGTATTCCACACCAACTTTCTTAAACGTCTGATAGAAATTAGGAAATACATTCTTTTCATTGGAATAGGATTTTTCAAGCTTTGCACTGCTGCCCGAATAACCTGACGATTTGATTTCCCCGGAGCAATGTAATTCCCAAGAATTAGCCCCATTTCCTTTTATCGAAAAAATCTGGAAAACAGCTTGGTTATCATCAAGCTTTTCTACTTTGCACTGAACCGTAATAGCTTCATTTTCTTCCATCCCCAAAGATTTATGGAAAACAAGGTTTTGGATGGCAGGAAACTTATTTCCAAATACAAAATCAGCTGCTGCATTGGCCATTTCGATGTATGCAGAAGCTGGGAAAACGGGCTTTCCGTTTACTTTATGGCCATTCAATAATGGAAGGCTCTGTGTAGAAAAAATTTTCTCCCAAAGGTAAATATTTTCAGTGCCTGCAATTAATAATTGTTTGCCAAGCAATGGGTGCAAATCATCGATGTCCAGCTGGTTCTGAACCAATCGCTTTTCAATTTCATAATTCTCGCGCAGGAAAGGATAAGAAGGTAAATCCATTGGCACTGTTACATCCGATGAATAAATGTCTTCCCATTTTGGATTAATACCAAACCCATACAAACGCTGAAAATTCCCATAAAATTCAAACATCTCGGGTTTTTCCCGGTGAAGGCTTGAAAAAACACCAAAATCTCTGGTGGCATTGGCAATATTTTCATTTATTGCGGTTACCAATACAGGATGCGGACTTACTTCAACAAATGCGGCATGACCTGTTTCCGCGAGGTGTTGGATAACCGTAGAAAATTGAACCGTATTTCTGAGATTATCTACCCAATAGTCCGCTTTCATCTCAGAGCCTGTCATTTGTTCGGCTCTTACAGTTGAAAAGAAAGAATAAGTGGCATCTTTCGGAACGATTGATTGTAATGCAATTCTCAGTTCTTCCTTTATCGGGTCCATCTGTGGACTATGAGATGCTACATCCACTTTTACCATCCTGCAAAAAATTCCCTGCTGATCGAGTTCTGTCAAAAGTCGTTCAATGGTCGGCTTATCGCCTGCAAATACAGTAGATTTTGGGCTGTTCTGAACAGCAATGCAAATGTCTTTTCCATATTTTTCAACTGTTTTCTTTGCCTCCTCCAGTCCAAGTTCCGTAAGAGCCATTGCTCCTCCTGACCCGCTTAATCTGCTCATCAGTTTACTTCTCGTACAAATGATCCTGGCAGCATCATCAATTGTTAAAATACCGGCAATATGAGCAGCAGCTACTTCGCCCATACTATGCCCTGCAACTGCATCCGGAACAATCCCCCAACTCATCCACAAGCGGGCTAAAGCAATTTGAACCGCACAAATGGCCGGCTGGATAACGTTAATTTTTTGTAATTGAGAGTTAGTTTCAGTTGCAAAAAGTTCTGATGTTAGAGACCAGTCAACATAAGGCTTAAAAGCCTTTTCACAGGCATCTATCGACTTCTTAAACACTCTTTCTGTTTGATAAAGTGTCTTGCCCATACCCAGCCATTGGGAACCTTGTCCGGGAAATACAAATACTACTTTATCTCCAGGCTGTGCTTTGGTTGCTTCAATTGAATCACTGGCAATTAGTTCGTTAAGTGCTGCTTTCAATTCTTCCTTATTCTCGCCTGTTAACAAGGCCCTGTATTCAAAATGGGGCCGTAACAATGCCGCATTCTTACAAAGGTTCAATAACCATTCGCCATCTTCTCCTTTATTAAAAAAGTCCTTATAAGCTGTTAAATAATTGATAAGTGATTTTTGAGACCTCGCAGAAATTGGCAGAATATAGTTATTCCTGGAGTAGTGCTCTTTCTCCCTGTGAGTTGTTTCCAACCGGGATTCTTCTAATAACAAATGAACATTGGTACCACCCCAGCCAAACGCACTTACTCCTGCTTTTAATGTTTCGCCATTACGTGTTGGCCAGGCCGATGTCGTATCCTGAACTTTTACAGAATATTTATCAAACTTGATTTTTGGATTAGGCGTTTCGAAATGTAAATTCTTAGGGAGAATGCGGTTCTGCATGGACAAAATCACCTTGAATAAACCAGCGACTCCGGCAGCAGCTTCAGTGTGGCCAAAGTTGGTTTTCACCGATCCTACCCTTAAGTCGAAACCGGGGATCCGTTGCCCCTTCATTAATTCTCCCAAAGCGATTACTTCATTCGGATCGCCTAATTTAGTACCGGTCCCGTGAGTTTCCACATAATGCACATCGCTATAACTAAATCCGGCATCTTTATATGCCTTCTCAAATAATTCAATTTGCCCTTTAACACTTGTAGCCGGTAAGTTTTCGTTGAAACCGTTATTATTCATGGCACACCCGCGCACGATTGCATAAATACGGTCATTATCCCGCAATGCATCGCTCAATCGTTTCATAATTACTACTCCGGCTCCTTCTGCCCTTACAAATCCATCAGCATCGGCATCAAAAGCGCTGCATCTTCCTTTTGACGATAAACCGCCAAATTTGCCAAGATAAACATACTGTTCCGGATTCAAAATGTGATTGATTCCCCCGGTAAAGCATAAATCAATCGTTTTATTTCTGAGGCTCTGAATTCCCAGAGCCATCGCTACTAATGAAGAGGAACAGCCGGTATCCAACACAAAACTGGGCCCTGTTAATCCCAGAAAATACGAAATACGGCTCGCAATAATGTTTGCCGATTGTCCGATAGCTGAAAAACTATTAATGAGAGCACCACGCTCTTTACGGAAATGCTCAAAATCGCTCCAGATATGCCCAAAATAAACACCCGCATTTGATCCTAAAATCTTTTGATAAGGAATATTGGACCGTTCGATTGATTCCCAGGCAAGTTCAAGCATCAGTTTCTGCGAAGGATGCATTTCAATAGCCTCTTTGGGTGAAATATTAAAAAAGAAGGGATCGAAATGATGAATGTTTTCGAGGTAAGCCCCTTGTTTTTGATTTGTTTTTCCTTCGGCATCCTTGTCGTCATCATAAAAATGATCAATCGGGATACGTGAAGAAGGAATGTCGGTAATTACATCTTTCCCATTTAGCAAAACATTCCAAAACTCTTCCGGAGTTTTTGCACCAGGGAAACGGCAAGACAGTCCAACGATGGCAATAGACTCGTTAGTGACTGGATTTAAGTTTTTCATAACAAGTTTAATTCGTTAATATCTAAGGTTATAAATAAAAGACTAACCGAAACGGAGGATGACTAATTACTCAATGTCTGTAAATACTTCTTGAGATTTAAATCACCATAGAAAACTCCAAAACTCTGATGAGACTAAAATTACTAGCTTATACTTCTTGATATCCCCCAAGGTTGTTGATATACGTTACCTGCTCAAAGTGATTCATTCAACAAAAAACGGGTAAGATAAATCATTAGAATTATTGTAACCTGTGTAAAAATGAAGTGATTAAGAATGTGAATAAATGATAGGTGTAAATAGAATATACTAATTATTAACTGTCTCATAATTAGTAGAATGATTATAACAATATGTAAGTTTCAACAGCTGACGGTTGCATTAACACAGGTGCGTAAACGTAATTTGTTGAAGGGAATTACACCTGAGTATGTGCACGGACAAAATTCTCTCGAAGAAATTGTACCTGAGTACGTGCCACGACATAATTCCTTCGAAGGAATTGCACCTGAGTACGTGCCACGATACAATTCTCTCGAAGGAATTGCACCTGAGTACATGCACGGACAAAAACTATTTAAAAATATATGCG
>DATBXH010000250.1:0-3873 GCA_036514375.1 Bacteroidales bacterium
CTTCTGAAACTTGTAATTGTTTCAGGTTCTCAACGTCGTCCCATCGCAGTCCGCTATAACAAGCAAACAAAAACGCACCCCTGATTTGAGGGTTAAAGGTAGTTGGGGTATGTATCAATTGGTTTAGCTCTTTATCGGTAAGAAATTGCCGGTTTTTAGGTGTCCCCTTTTTTAGCGGATAACTTTCAAATAGGTTCCTTTTTAACAATCCTTGTTTTAAAGCCCGGTTTAAATGGGTTCGAAAGAGCATTAGTCTGGTTGATACGGTTGTGTCAGAAAGCCGTTCTGACATGTAACTCTTAAATTTGTCGAGCCACTTTGTATTAATACGGTCAAGGACAATATCTTTTCCTTTTAAAAAATCCTTTGTTTGCTTTAGCAAAGCCATGTTATTCGAGCTTGGCTGGAAACACTGTTTTTCAAGGAAAGAAATCAAAGTGATAGCACCATCCTCAGTTGAAACTGACTTTTCTCCCGTTTTACAACTATCATTAAACTCGAAGCTTGCTTTTTGCAGTTCAACCATTGCTGCGAGCATCGTTTTCTCATCCTGGGGAGCTACTTTCTTGTTACCGGAATAATTCTTGGTTACATGAAGCTTTAGAAAGCAGTACGACCTTTTTCGGGTAGCTTCATTGTAGCGATCGAGGTAAATACTGTATTTGCCGGATGCCATTTTTTTGTACCGAAGAGCAATCATAAACTGTTTTTTGTGTTACCCGTGAGTAACATTCGGGTAACACAAAGTAACAAAATGTTACTTGAAATTACAATTTTTAGCAAAGAATAAACCGATAAAAATAAATATAAATTAAATATTTATAATGAATTAACCAAAATAAACCAAATCAAACTAAATTGTATTATAATTGATGTTGGTGTGGGAAAAACCATGACGGCTATCATTAACATTGCTACCAACATATTCTCCGGTAAATGCAAGCGATCACTGGTGGTTGTCCCCAAGCCAACCTATAAAAAATGGATTGGAGAAATTATCGGTTATACGGATAAGAACACCAAAGAATTTGTTCCTGGCGTTTTATCCTATACCGATATAAAGCTCAATGATTGGAGCAATTTGGGGACAGGTATCAAAGAAAAAATCGACTTTTCAAAACAAGTCCCTGAGAACTCTATCACCATTGTGACCTACGAGGGTTTTAAACAAATAGGCTTTTCTAACAATATCTCAGAAGAACTATTTACCGAGCTGGTGAATATTCTTGGTCAGAGTGCCGAAAAGTCAGCCCGTGATGCTGAGATAGATTACCAGAAATACCGTGAGAAAATCGGCATGGGCGAAAAGAACACCGTTTGCGATATTGATACTTTAGGGTTCGATTACCTGGTGATTGACGAAGCACACCGCTGCAAAAATGTGTTTGAGCAGGTTAAGAGTGATGACGAAGGAAACAAACGGTATAACATTACTTCCGCAGTTTCCGAAACGGGTATCAAAGCTTTCTTTCATGCCAATTATATCCAGCGCACTTATGGCAACAACATCATGTTACTCACAGCAACACCCTTTACAAATAGTCCGCTTGAAATATACTCGATGCTTTCGTTGGTGGCTTATGACAGTATGCGCAGAAATGGAATATACCACATCAACGCCTTCTTCGACACCTTTGTGTTACCCACCGTGGAGTGGACCGCCAACTACAAGGAAGAAATTGTAGAAAAGGAAGTTATCAAATCCTTCACCAACCGGCTCATCCTTCAAAAGCTAATTTACAACCACATCTTATATAAAACAGGTGAAGAAGCCGGGGTAAAACGTCCATTCAAAGTGAATTTACCAAAGATTTACGACAAGTCTCCCGATGGCAAAACACTCAAGCTAAGCCCTGCAAAACAGGTATTGACCTACATTGAACCCACTGCTAAACAACGTCGAAATCAACAAAACATTGTTGCTTTGGCACAACAGGCTACCAGTGGAAAACTCAATATGGGTGATTTATTCCGTGCATTGGCATACAGCCTGGATAATGCCCTGTCTCCATACTTATATGCTGGCAACCAGGATAGGCCAGAAGATTACAAAGAATTCGTCGAAGAAAGTCCCAAAATCCTTTTTGCCTGTGAGTGTTGCCGGACTGTGAAAGAGTTTCACGAGAAGCTGGCAAAGGGGAATTCTGAAAATATTCCACCTGTGCTTAAAGAAGTCTCCGGCCAGGTAATCTATATGAATCGGGGTAAAGAGTATTTCAGATACATCAAGGAATACCTTGAAAAAGAAGTCGGTTATCAAAAGAATGTTCTTTACAACAATACCCGCTTCGATGAAGTTGAAATCATTGACAGCTCTATCTCGGACATCAAGAAAGAAAACGTAAAAGAAGCTTTTCTGGAAGGGATCGTAAAAATCATCATTGGGACAGCTACCATCCGGGAGGGAATTGACCTGCAAAAAAGGGGCACTGTCATATACAACCTTTATCCCGACTGGAACCCAACCGACATTCGCCAGCTTGAAGGACGCATCTGGAGGCAAGGCAATGAATTTGCCTTTGTCCGTTCGGTTATGCCATTGGTTCAGGATTCGATGGACGTTTTCGTATTCCAAAAACTGGAAGAAAAGACCGGGCGAATCAACGACATCTGGTACAAGGCCGACCGTGGTAATGTGCTCGATGTCGAAAGTCTCGACCCGCAGGAAGTAAAACTGGCGCTCATTACCGATGTCGGGCGTATTACAGCACTTTATTTCGACGAAGAGCGCCGGGAAGTAGAACGTGAATTGGGTCGCGCCAATGCTAATCTTTCACAGGTGAATAAGGTCAAAGAAGCTATCAGCGATTATCTGGAAGCCAAAGACCAGTTGGTTGAGTGGATTAATAAATTTTACAACGATTCACTAGCCAAATACTGGGTATTCGATAACGAAAAGGTAGAGAAAAAAATCTCGGAATACAGAAATGCGCCTGATGAAAAAGAGCAAACTAAAAAGATTAAGGATTTTCAAAAGAAGAGTGAAGCCTTGAAAGCCGATGTAGAAAGGATTCAGACGAGTTCCTCTGTTTCCGATAATGACTTGCTGGAATGTGCCCGGAAAATTCAACGTGAAGCCCAGTATTTTAGTAATTACTGGATAGTAAACGTCTTTAAGGAAACCATGACCAACGTTTATAAAATCGAGCGAACCATTCTTAAACCCAAAAGACTTAATATCTTCGATGATATGAGCGGTTTGGAAAGCGAGCTGAAGAAAGATGTTATGAACACTGAAGCCAAACTCAGTAATTACAAAGGCGGACAGCATGGGGAACAATCCAAACGTTTCCATGAATTATTCAAGGAAATAGAAGCCAAAAAAGAAACCCTTGCAGTGAAAGGGAAATCACCACAGGAACGGGCTGAGGACTTTGCAAAGCTCAACTATCTGCTTCAATACCTTAAAGATGATTATGACCCTGAAACCTGCCAGTTTCCTGAGCCAACGGATAAGCCTGGTTATTGCCGGGCGAATACCAAACAACCAGGAATGCCAGTTCGACCACAAAGCAATCCTGACAATGAAAAACGAATCCGTATTGCACGGATAAAAGCGCAAGCTAAGTTAAAAATGCTCGAACTCTTAAAAGTATAGCCATGTACCAGGAGGGAAAAGAAATCGTATTGTTTGGCGTTGACCCAAAACCTTTAAAACCCTTTGTTCCGGAGTTTAAAATCCGGATGAATAAGGGCAAGGTGTTTGATATGGAAAAGATTACTTCCTCCAGGGATGTCTATGGGATATTGAAACGGATTTATGGTCGGAATCCCATTCAGGAGAATTTTGTGATGCTGCTGTTTAACCGGGCAAACAAATTGATTGGCTATTACAAACACACCATTGGCTCAACATCTGCTACCATTGTGGAC
>DATBXH010000251.1:0-2510 GCA_036514375.1 Bacteroidales bacterium
ATAATTAGTATGGTTGCTGTCCTGAACACCGGTTTCAGGTTCATTTTCGGAAAGAAAATGGAAATAAACTGGAACACCAGCAACAGAAAGCCAACCACCCCATAAATAGACCCCAGGGTATCAAAAATATTCAGTTTGTTATACAAAATTTCCAGTTTTACCTTGAATGATGACGGGATAAGATCCCCTCCATACTTATTCTGAAAATCACTCATCATCCCCAACAATTGCTCAGGAAGTTTTAAATCTTTGGTTTTTGCAGCATCATGCAGCGTTCTGATGTATAACGGAACCATCGTATTCACAAAGATCGAGTCTTTTTTATGAAATATGTTACCAGTATTCACCGGAGAGTACCATGTTTTAGCAACATCACCCTGTTTTGGGAAAATCCGCAGAAGTTCCCCACTGTATATTTGTGAACATAAATTTATGCGTTCGTCAAGCCTTAGCATTTCGGTATCAAAAGTTGTCCGGCTGGCCGGCTTCTTCTGGAATGCATCATTGACATAATTATACAGTAGGTAAGGCTGTTGTGGATTTTGCCGGTTAAGAATGCCTGAAAATGAAACAAAAGGCTCCTGAATATGTAAGATTTTCATGATTTCCGGATGCCCCACCCGTATCATGGGTACAGTTTGCCAGTACTCAGGAAAAACAAGCATACCCAACAGGACCTGATCACTGGTTTGATCCATTATTTTGTCCTTGCGGCTTATCTTATGCAACAATTCCGAACCTAAGGAATTTATTGGCTTTATACGACCACCGGGATCCTGAATCAATAGTTCTCCGAACTTGGCAGCGTGTTGTTTGTCAATATAAATGCTATCAGGTATAGTTGGTTCTGCCGATACTTTGAAAGAGCCAAGCAATAAAATGCTTGCAGTAAACAAAATAACCGATGCCATCTTTCTGGTTTCCCTCAGACGAACCAATTCAACGGATAATTTTCTAAACCTGCTGTTCCGGTTAAGAACACTGAACACAATCCCAACAGCAAGCATCAGGTAACCAAAATAGGTAAATATGGTTCCCCAGAAATCATGATTAACGGAAAGGACAGTTCCTTGTTCATCCGTATCATACGATGACTGATAAAACCGATATCCTTTATATTTCAATACATTATTCATAAAAATGCGATGTTTTTCCTGTATTCCTGCCTTATTATCATTCAGCACTACATTACTTTCGAACGACGAAGGGCTCATGGAACCCGGATAACGTTTCAGGATAAACTGATCAAGCTGGAGCGAAAAAGGCAATTGAATAATTTTTGGTCCAAACGATACGGATGCGGTAACATCATTAAACTTCAAATCAGTCGGATCATTTAACTCATTACTGCTGGCAAAGTAAACAGCTGACTTTGACTGTCCGTCATAGCTGGCCTTCAGATACAGAGCATCCGGATATTGATCAGGCTTTGCATCTTTTACAGAGGCAACCTCCACCCGTGCGGTTGGAAAATAACTTTTAGCAACAACCCGAAGTCCTCCAAAATTATATAACGAAAGCAATTGGAAAGGGTGATAGTCATGAGCATTAAGCGTATCTTTCATCTGGGTAGCCATATTCATCACCGAAGCGTTTACCGATGCTTTAAACTTTAATTCATTATTAACTGCAACAATACTAACCCCCTGTGCATTGGTAGTATCATTAAAACTGAAATTCATATCACCTATTTTCTTTGTTTGCTTTGACTCCAATATAACGGTTTGCCGACCTCCCATTCCGGCAGCAACAAGCTCAATCATAGGCACACCATTATTATCTTCTGCTAATGTTTCGGAAGCATTGGGAATAATTTTCAAACATTCAACGACCAGGTTTTTACCTGAGATATGGAGATTAAGTCGATGATAATTATTGGAGAGTTCCGAAAAGTATACTTTTTTTTCAGCTTCAACTATTTGCATATTGTCCTTTGCAGTACATTGCAGATAGGTAATACTACTAACGATCTGATTTGACGATTGCCCTGATCTGATATGCATATACCCTTCGAACCCAAGATATCGGGTTATTGCCGAGCCGGTAAGAATGAATAAAAAAGCCAGGTGAAATAAGAATATTGATTGTTTTTCCTTCCGGTAAAGTCTTTTGATAAAGATAGTGCCGGTTAGATTGATGATCCCAATGAACAGCATTGCGGTAAACCACCAGGAATTATAAACGGTAGCTCTTGCCGTTGAAGTTCCAAAATCGTTTTCTATAAAAGTTGCTACGGCAATGGAAACAGCAAAAATTAGGATAAGTACGACCATTACATAGGATGAAAAAAATATATTAATAACCTTTCTCATATAATTTGTTTTTATAATAATAATTCAGATGACATAATTAATTTTAGGAAAATAGGCACACGAAATGATTCCATTTCTGTTTCGTTGATTTTTTAGCGCTGTCTGCAAAATAGAATTGCTTATTTTCAATCCATTATCGACCATTAAACACCGGCCGTCAGTTATTTGTGATTAGAAATTATTCTTAGCTCCGTAATT
>DATBXH010000252.1:0-2033 GCA_036514375.1 Bacteroidales bacterium
CAATGCTGTCCAGAGCTTCTTTCACGCGTTTTACAGCTTCCGGATCGGGTTTGGGAGTCATCAGGATATGACGGGTATTTACACGGTCACCCCGACGTTCAATGAGTTGAATAATATGATAACCAAACTGCGATTCCACAATACGCGAAACTTCTCCTGGTTTGGAAAGGGCAAAAGCTGCTCTGGCATATGCCGGATCGAGTTCCGCCTTGGTCAGGAAACCAATCTCACCGCCTTTTGGTCGTGATCCCGGATCTTCCGAATAAAGGGCAGCCAGTGCTGAAAAGTCAGTCTTGTCTTCAATGATCCTTCGGCGGAGATCAAGTAACTTATCTTTGACTTCCTGTATGTTTTTTTCGGCGTATGCCGGATACATAGCTAACTGGGCAATTTCAACCTGAGCATTGATTAAAGGCAAGCTATCTTTGGGCAATTTGTTGTAATAATCTTCCACTTCGGAAGGAGTTATTTTGATATCGCCAACAACCTTACTCTGCATGGCTTGTGCCAGCATTTGTTCCCGCAACGATTTCCTTAAATCTTCCTTGATATCGGCCATCGTTTTGTTGAAGTATTTTTCCAGTTTTTCGGCTGATCCGATCTGGGCTATATAATTATTCAACCTGTTGTTCAGTTCCGATTCAACCTGGGAATCAGAGACAGGCAAGCTATCAAGCAGGGCCTGGTTTACCAGAAGTTTTTGCCGTAATTCATTCTCAAATATTACGCATTTCAGATCTCCTTCCGGCTCGTATCCCTGTGCTTTGGCCTGGAGAGCATCATTTTCCACATCCGATTGTTTTAATACCCTGCTGCCAACAACCCCAACAACCTGATCAATAACATAGGACTGGGCAATGGAAAAATAAGGAATAGCAGAAAGGAACAGAAAAAGCGTTATATTTTTGATTCTCATTTTGATTTTTTTTCAAGATTATAAATGGTAAAATTATCATGATCCTCAGCATCATGATAAATCTTGGTTTCCAAGTCGTCCAGAAATTTTATTTTTCGTTTATTAACAATGATGTCTTTTATTTTTGGCTTAATAAAATCTAATGGCGAAACAGATCCTTTGGACACTTTTTCCTTCAGATATACAAAATAAAGGAAACTACTGTCCGACTGCTCAATTGTCCGGTTATTGCTGAGATATTCATCTTCATTTGCAATTGGTTTGGGCAGTTCACTGTTTATAACGTCAAAATTCACCCATTCGTCTTTGAAGTAGTCAAATTTAACGGCATAATTAAAGCAATAACTGTCGAGCTTTTTAATTTCTTCCCGCTGATCCGATTTGTACCATTTTTTAAGGTTGTCGATATCGGGAGCATTTTTAGGTACTTTAATAAATAAGGCTTTTACAACGTTATCGTCGAGAATGAGACTGGATGCATTCTGGTTAAAGTATTGTTCCATTTCATCGTCGCTGACGGTGGTGTCTAACTTATCCTTGATCATTTGCTCCTCGTATTTGAAAATGAGGAGAGACGAGCGGTAAGCTTCCAGTTGTTCATCAACATTTAGCTGATCCTTTGGCAGGTTTATTTCAGCTTTATTCACCAGTAATTGCGTTTTAACCCAAGTGGTGATGTATGCCCTGGCCAGCGAAATACTGTCTTCCTTGCTTACCCCTTTCGGGAAGATATGTTGAATATCTGACAAATAAAGATATTTATCGTTGAACTTTGCAACAGGAATTTTTTGTTCCTGCTTTTTTCCGCAGGAAACTATGAATACCAGTGCCAGCATCCAGATTACTGATTTAAACACATTCCAAATGTTTTTTACAGGCATGTTAAGGAGCGGTTTTATATTTATTTGCAATTTTATGCAAAAGATCCTGGTTTATGATCACTTTGTATTTATTTTTTAATTCATTAACCCATTTTTCTTCCAGGAAATTTTGATAATCAGCTGTGATTAATCCTCTTACATCATCAAGTTTTTTTGTTTCCGGAGGATGGATGCCCCACACGTAAGCAAACATAATTCGGTTATTTCCTGAAGAAATATCGGTAAATCCCTGCTTC
>DATBXH010000253.1:0-8231 GCA_036514375.1 Bacteroidales bacterium
CGTACGGATTCGAAGCAGTTTGCAAAAGCGCCAATCCCGCACCTTGAATAAAAAGGCCGGTAAGGAACAGTCCAAATGTTCTGGTTAAAGCTGCAGGTATGAATACAACAGACCCAATCGCCATAACAACAAGCCCAAGGGCAATTCCATTTTTAAATCCCACCTTGTGCAAAACAACTGATGATGGCGGAGCCATAACCAAATAGGATATATAGAAAGCAAACGTGACCAGATAAGCCTGAAAATTAGACAATTCGCAAGAAATCTTCAGGAATGGAATCAATGTTCCGTTTAACCATGTTACAAACCCAAAAATAAAGAATAGCATCCCTATAATAATTATTGGGTTGACGCTTTTCCAACTGACGACAGATATTTCAGAAGACGAAGAATTTCTCATTAAAATCAGGTGTTAGTTTATTTATATTTGAATGTTACCTTCTGTAGTTTTCTCTAATTCCCGTGCATGTTTCAGGAATTCGTCCACCGACATTTCCTTCATAAAAATAAGCCCATGGCTCGATCTTAATCTTGGATTTTCATTTTGATAAAAGAAATCCTTACCAAGCAAAAGTTGCAATGAAGAAAGCTGATCAACCCATATCTTCTGCGCAAGGGTGCTAAATTTCCCATTCAGCTCATAGCTTGGAAATGAAGCGTCAACCTGGCTGAGATAACAATTGGTAAAGATATTATCCATAGAAGCCATCGCATTCAAAGAAACTGGCACGATTACATTTGCTTCTGAGGGGTTAAAACGATACCAAACATTCCGGTACCCCCATATCCTCAATGAGGACAAATCCTTTTCGTTTTTCCATTCACGAAGAGCCTCTGCAATGGCCTGTAATACTTTGTAATGGGTATCGGGACCACTCCCTTCAGGATCAAATGCGAGACTTAACACAGTGGGATTAATTTCCTTTAAAAGATTGAGGATTGGGGCCACATCTCTTTTTTTCTCAGGTAACTCTGTAAAAATATCCCCTTTATAAAATCCAAGCCTCATGTGTCCCACGTTTTTCACCTGTGTGCCATAATGCGCCCAAACAAGTTCTTCCTCAAATTCCCTGATCATTCCTTTAAGCCGCTGTATTTTGGGAGGGTTCTTTTCTCCATCAAAACTGTTCTTAAGAATAGTGATAGCTTCATTAATGGTGTCACGCAAATGTTCTTTGTTTTTTACTTCGTAAATCTCTGTCAAAGCGCGCACAATCCGATGGCACAGACCTCTTCTGAGCTGATATTGGTTTCCGGCAGCAAGATTAGTGAGATAGTGGTAGATATCTTTATCCCATTTATATTTATAACCAACTGCAAAAAAATCCTGATAACCAACCATCTGAATAAGTCCAACATCTAGAAATTTTTTGGTATCGTTCAGTACATCAATCACAAATTTATTTGTAACCGCATTAAAACCGGAGGTTAAAACTGAGAAATAAAATCTATTGGAGTGCTCCCGAAAATGATTGGCAATATAAGGAAGTATACCCAGTAAAATATCATCATGATGAGGGCCGGTATGAAGAAATACCTGGTTTTCCTCATTACGCATACCCTTTTCAATCTTGTTCAGCATGCTCTCCGTAACAGAAAGGACTGTGTTTTCACTGATATCAGGGATCAATCTGGCATATTCATCCTCCCTGAGGTCATCGGAAGTGATGCGGTGTCCGTATTTATTCAGTTTTTTACAAAGATCAATGACTGCTTTTTCTGTTTTCTCATGGGTCCAGTGACCTTTTTGAAAATATAATTTCACTGAATCGGTAAGTCGAGAGGCCGCTCCTTCTGTAAGATAAAATCTACTATTTTTAAGCTTAGTAAGAACTGTAGCCGGATAAATATTCTTGATCGGGTTTTCGAGTGACTGCTTAACCAGCTCGGCTTTAGCTTCACCTGCAGCAATGATGATAGCAACCGCATCAGGATTGTAAGTTATAGTTTCGAGCCCAATTGTAATGACCTGGCGTTTGCTTGAAATTTCAATACCGCCAAGATCGCTGGCTGCAACGGCTTGAGTTTCAAAATTGGTAGAGGTAAGCCTGGTCGAAGAAAACTCATCAGAACCTCTTGTATTAAAAGCGATGTGTCCATCCGGACCTATTCCTCCCAAAAAGAATCCAATACCCCCTTTAGCTCTGATCTTTTTTTCATAATCGCTGCACCAGTTATCAATCATAAAAATTGATTGTTGTTGCATCTGTTCTACGGGAGTCCTGCATTCCCGGTATCGTAATGATAAATCAACATTAAAATCAGGAAATACTTCGGAAAAATGTTTATTCTGGGCCACTGGGATTTCATCGGAATTTATCAAAAGAGCTTTTTTTGTATCAAGACCAAACCCCTTGATATACATGTTTGTGACATAATAGTTAAAACTATTATGCTGAATTGAACTAATGGGATAAAACTCATCTATCTGGACAAACTGAAGTCCCTTAACTTCCGGTTTTTTATTCCCTTTAAGACTGTATCTCTCCCGAAGTGATTCAATCTTCTTAGAATTCCAGTTCTCAAGAATATATTGAGTCCATTTAATAAAATATTCAGGCGTCTTGCCGGTAGGAAGACTAATGACCCCCTCAGGATTTTCCGATACCCATTCCAGAAAGCGAAGAGACGTAAACAATCCTAATTTCGGAAAATTATCGACAACTATGTAAGGTATTACTGTTGATTGATCTTTGATACCAGATTCAAAGTTAAAGGCTGATTCTACTTTTGACAACACTCTGTTTATCTTTGTCATAATAATACTGTTTAAATTCTTTCCATTTTTCAGGTTTTTTAGACCGGAAGGCTTAAGCCTTCCGGCCAAAAACCAACTACTAAGGACAAACTACTAACTATACTACATCTACCCTATTATTTTGATACGGTTTTAATATAATATTCGAAGATATTCTCCATCACGATAGCTACTGCACCCATCAGACAAACATGTTGTCCCATCTCAGATACAACCACAGATGATGGCTCTTTAAGCTGTCGCATGCAGAATGTATTTAACGACTGTTGAATAGGAGTAGTAACATATTCTCCTGCTTCTGCGATCCTTCCCCCAAGAACTATTAATTCAGGATTAAGAAGTTGAATAAGAATGGCTAACCCTTTGCCTAGATTAAAGCCAACTTCAGCAAGAATATTTATGGCATACTGATCGCCTTTGTGTGCGGCCTCCAGCACAAACTTGGCCTCAATTTTATCCATGTCTTCCTCAGATGAATTATTAGAGATTGATGTCTTTCCTGATTTTATACCTTCTAACGCCAGTCGGGAAAGAGCAGAACCCGATGCAATTGTTTCAAGGCAACCCTGCTTTCCACATTGACATAAGATCCCATCTTTAACTATCGGGATATGACTGAATTCACCTGCAAACCCAGATGTGCCGCGATAAAGTTTACTATCCATAATAAGACCTAACCCAATGCCCCAATCCCAAAAGATACTCAGCACATCCTTTTTCCCTTTTGCCTGTCCAAACCTGTATTCGGCCAAAGCAGCAGCTTTAGCATCATTTTCAATAAATACGGGAAGCTTAAATTTTTTTTGAAGAACATCTTTTAAGGTCTTCTCTCCAAAATTCAAATACGTATAATTTACCCCTTTTCGGGAATCAACTAAACCCGGAATACTAATTCCTAAAGCGATAAGCTTTGCTGGATCAATACCTGAGCTCTTAATCAGTTCCGTGGCATACTTGTAAAACTTATCAATAGTTTCTGTATTATTTTCATCGAGGGGCATCGAATGATAGGATTTAATGCCGGTGATATTAGTATTAATCCCATTAAAGATCGACATTTTAGTTTCGTACTTCCCCATCTCGACGGCTAATACATATAACGCATCATCCTTAATACCATATAAATCAGGCTTTCTTCCTCCAATCGACTCTCCCCTACCCTGTTTCTCTATCAGGTTTTTGTTTATCAATTCATTTAAAAATGAAAAAGAACTGGGTGCACTTATCTTCAAATGACGGCATATCTCTGCATTTGTTTTTGATCCAAACACATACAGATATTTAATAATCCTGAGTTCCTGAACAAACTTCTTCTTTTCAACTCCTGAAAGCGTCTCAAGATACTTATCATGCCAGTGTAGAAATTCCATAATTTATATATTCAAGAATGTATCTTAACTTTTGTAAAACTACAAAAATTTTCTTAAAGCTAATTTAACTTTAATAAAAATTTTATTAAAGTATATAATTGCAATTAGAAAATATTGGTTAAGTTTGTATATAAATAACAAATTATTAAAAAAGCCTAATTGATCGGATACATACTATGCTGTACTTTGAAAAAGTAATAGGATCGAACATTACAATCTTTCATTCAAAAAAATGGGTATCGTAACTCTCGAAGTATGTTCTTTTTCCTTTGATGGTTGTCTTAGCGCTGAACTTGGCGGAGGCAATAGAATTGAGCTTTGTGCTAACTCTATGGAAGGAGGCACGACTCCAAGTTATGGTCTTATTAAAAAGGTTAGAGAAGAAATCAGCCTGAAACTTTACCCTTTAATCCGACCTCGTGGAGGCGACTTTTACTATTCGGATGACGAGTTTGAAATCATGCTGGATGATATCAGATTATGCAGAAATATAGGATGCGATGGAATTGCTACTGGAATTCAACGTGCCGATGGGGATATTGACTTTGATCGGATGAAAAGGATAGTTGATCTTGCTTATCCCATGCGGGTAACTTGCATCAGGGTTTTTGATTTAATACATGATATGTTCGGCGCATTGGATGGTTTGGTCGATGCCGGTTGTGAACGGGTGTTAACTTCCGGCCAGGCTCAGAAAGCTTATGAGGCTGCCGAAACCATTGCTCAACTGGTAAAGTATGCAGGCGACCGTATTGTCATCATGCCAGGCTCCGGTATACGCCCGGACAATATTGAAATGCTGGTAAAAACAACCCATGCTTCCGAATATCATGCATCCGCCAGAACATTTATTCCTTCAGCCGTTTCAGAGAACCATCCCCTTTTAAAAGAGTTTGGCCAGGCAATCGACTGTGATGCCGTGCAACTTAAGATGATTAAAGAACTGGCAGAAGCTGCTTTTTCCGTATAATACCTTTTTTCTAACTAAACTCTGTAACAACAACTATGTATTCAAAACATTGGACAACAATCCTGCTGCTTGCTTTCTTCTTTTTGAAGATTACAGCGCAGCAACAATATGAATTAAATAGCGGGTGGCTATGTCGCAACATCGTCCAGGTTAAAGATCCCGGTACAAAAATTTCTTTACTTTCCTATCCTGTCAGGTCATGGATTCCCGCCACAGTTCCGGGAACAGTGCTTACCACACTGCTGAATAACAAACTCATACCCGACCCCTTTTATGGAATGAATGATAAAAAAATACCGGATATCTATAATACGGGCAGGGATTACTATACCTATTGGTTTGTCAAAGAATTCACGGAAAAGGTCTCAGTTGAAGGTGAACAAATCTGGCTTCATTTTCGGGGAGTAAATTACAGCTGCGAGGTATTTCTGAACGGTCATAAACTGAACCGGCAACGGCATGAGGGTATGTTCCTGCGACAGACACACAACATTACCTCCTTTCTTTCAAAAGATGGCAATAACAGGTTAGCCGTCGTTGTATATCCGCCGGATCATGTAGGAAATCCTAATGGAGGACAGGGAGGAGACGGCACCATCGCCCATGACCTCACCAATCAGTACACCGCTGGATGGGACTGGATCCAACCCATCCGGGACAGGAATACAGGTATATGGGATAAAATTACCATTGAGAAAACCAATCTTATTAACTTGAAAAACCCGCACGTTATTACGCTGGTGCAGGGTAAACGGTATCCAGGAGAGCAACAGGCTCCTGCCATCATCAAAACTTCTGCTGAAATTGAAAACCCCACCGACAAGGAGATTCACGGAACGTTACAATGTATCATAGAAAGAAATACAGTAAGAAAAGAAGTGGATATAAAACCGGGCTCAACCATGGAAATCCATTTACCGGATTACTCGCTTGCCAATCCTAAGCTTTGGTGGCCCAATGGTTATGGAGAACAGTATTTGTACGATATTCATTTTCAGTTTGTAAATAACGATCAAAAAATCCTCGATCAGAAGGACGTTAAAACAGGCATCAGGGAAATACAAACCCAATGGAATGAACACACCCGAAGCAGAGAGGTTATGGTGAACGGTCAAAAAATCTTCATCAAAGGCGGGAACTGGATCACTTCCGATGCCATGTTTCGTTTTTCTCCGCAAAGGTATGATGCTGAGATTCGCTTTCACAGGGATATGAACTTAAATCTGATCCGTATTTGGGGAGGATCGCTGACCGAAAGACCTGAATTTTACAGTGCTTGTGATAAGTATGGGTTGCTGGTCTTCCAGGATTTCTGGGTTTCGGGTGATTGTAACGGCAAATGGCTCGATCCGATGAAAAAAGAAGATCAATGGACCCGACGGAAATATCCTGACAACCACAGGCTATTTTTGGAAACGGTAACTGATCAGGTGAAAATGATCCGAAATCATCCTTCACTTGCTTTTTGGTGCGGAGGAAATGAAATTGCACCATCCGAAGATATTCTAAAAGTGATGCAAGACTCCATCTTCCCTTCATTGGACGGAACGCGATACTTTTTCCCATATTCCAACTCCGACAGCATGTCCTACAATTTCATTGGAGGAAATGGCGATGGACCTTATACGATTCAACCTGTGAATTCATTTTGGGAACATCGAACATTTCCGTTCAACTCGGAGATCGGCTCTGTCGGTATTGGTGACTATGAATCGTTAAAGCGGTTTATTCCCGAGGCAGACATGACAGTGCCGCAGTATCCAGGGGACAAACTGGATTCCGTATGGGAGTATCATAAATATATCGGTTATGACCAGTATATTGATCGGTATGGCAAGTCTAAAGATGTGGAGGATTTCGCATCCAAAGCCCAGTTAGTCAATTATGACCAATACAGGGCGTTGATCGAAGGATTCAGTGCCCACATGTGGGATTGGTACACCGGAGTAATTATCTGGAAAACTCAAAATCCATGGACTGCTTTAAGAGGCCAGATGTACGATTATTACCTCGATCCTAATGCCTGTTTGTATGGCCTGCATCATGCCTCAGAACCTTTGCACGCCATGTATAATCCTACTGACGGAATGATGACTATTGTAAATAATACGTTCCGCACATATCATGATTTTATGTTGGAAGTAAAAGCCATTGATATGAAAGGAAAAGAAACCTTATTGGGTACCTTACTGGTGGATATCAGCCCGACCACAGTACAGAAATACTTCAATATCAAAGATAAACTGGATGGACTTCGTAAAGACGAAGGAATTTTCCTGATGGTCCGTTTGATGGATCATCAAAAGCAGGTTGCCAGTGAAAACCTTTACTGGTTCCCCAATTCCACAGAAGATTATTCAGGACTACAGCAAATGGCTGCTGCTCAGGTTAAGACTGAAGCAAGAAAAGTATCGGATGGGAAAATTGAAGTAAAGATTACGAATCCTGCTAACGGACCGCTTGCGTTTTTCAACCGGATTTCTCTCGTAAACTCCCAGACCAGGAAAAGAATATTACCTGTGTTTTACAGCGATAATTACATTTCAGTACTACCCGGTGAAGAAAAGACCGTGACTATTGACTATTCCCCATCAGAAGTGACAGGTAAAGCTTTGGTTTCGATCAAAGGATGGAATGTCGCCGAACAGTTAATAACGATAAATTAAATGCTCCGTATGAAAAATGATCATAGTAATCCCGGCACTTTAAAACAAAGCCGTCTAATTCCCATTGCACTGTTCCGGTTTTTCGTTCTGACTCTTTTATTGTATATACCCTCATGGGGATGCGCATTTTCTCAGCAACCACTGTTCCGGAACTCAAATGCACCCATTGATGATCGCATAAATGATCTGATGCATACCCTCACACTGAAAGAAAAAATTTCACTGCTTGGGTTTAGAAGTCCCGGGGTAGAGCGATTACAAATTCCGGCTTATAATTGGTGGAACGAAGCATTACATGGTGTTGCCCGGGGAGGCGAAGCTACCGTATTTCCCCAGGCTATTGCCATAGCAGCCACTTTTAATGACCGGCTTATCCGTGAAGTTTCCACTGCCATATCCACAGAAGCAAGGGCTAAGTACAATCTCACCACAGCCATGGACAGACACATGCAATACATGGGGCTGAC
>DATBXH010000254.1:0-11153 GCA_036514375.1 Bacteroidales bacterium
CAAGCCCTTTAAGTGCCTGCGACATGGGAATATCTCCCATCTCAAGACTCATTAAGGTAAAGAAATAAGCCTTGAAAAATTTACCGATAGCCTCGTAAGGATTTACAACACCCAGGTTTGTGCCTCGGGTTTCTTCTACCATTTTAATAACGTTTTTCAGCGTAGCATAATAATCTTTGCCAGAACCAAAGTCATAACGGTTGTTTCCATAGTAATCGTAGTTTATGAGAAAGTACTGGCACCACTTTTCCTCATCTCCAAATGGTGCAACATATATGTCGTTCTCTATACCATTGAACAAAAGTGAAGAAGGCACACTGGTTGCCTGGTTGGGATTTTCATTTGCAATGTCGTTGAAGCTCTTATCGCAGGATGTAAGCATCAACAGAAGCAGGGGAAAGAAAAGACCATATTTTATTATATTTTTCATAATGTCTTATTTTAGAAAGATTAGAATGTTACATTAATATTAAACCCAAACCTGCGTAATGTAGGGGTCTGCAGTACGGTTTGGGCAGTGGCATAATTGTATTGGTCCAAATCAACGTCTTTGAACCGTTTGTCTCCATAGATATACAAAAGATTCCGACCAACGAGCGAAATCGTTGCCTTACGAATGAAAGATTTTTCAAGCCATTTTGCAGGGATATCGTATCCAATAGTAACTTCCCTCAGTTTGGCATATGTTTTACTCATCATATTTGACTCTGCAATCCCATAATACTTACTCACATAATCCTGAACATGTGTAGGGGTGTTATTGGGAGCGAACTGTAGCTGATCGTAATTGAGGATAGCACCCGTTTTTGAATCATAATTAATAGCGACTCCGTTAGAAACCACTACTCCGTCTCCAACATAGGTTCCTTTAAAATTAGGATCTCCGGCATGAAGATCATCCTGTATTCTGGCTGCACCAAGTGCGCCCTGAACAGTTTCGATATTGTTTCCGCCGCGCATGGTTTTGTTGTGCATATAATCCGAGGTGACGCCACCTACATTGCCATCGAATTGAAATCCAAGGCTAATTTCCTTATAAGCGATTTTGTTTATAAAACTCCATTGGAATTTCCCATTTTCGTTACCAAGGAATTGTGCAACAGGGTTGGCAAGTGGCTTTCCGGCATCGTCATGAATGATCTTTCCATCTTTTGTTTTTACAAAGGCCGTGGCGTATAGTTTATCAACCCTGTCTCCTTTATGAAAAAAGGTGTTGTAAACATCCTGCCCCTGAGGTAGTTCGAGGTAAACGTCCCTAAAGGTACTCCAGTTTACCATCACATCCCATTGCAAACCCTGAGAGGTTTTTACCGGGGTTCCCGTCAACGATAATTCAATCCCATCCTTTTTGGTTTTGAGGGCATTGATATAATAGTCGGCGTAACCGGTAGCTGTAGAAATTGGATTTTGCAGGATTTGCGGACCGTCTATATATTCAAATACAGTAGCACTAAAGCCTATTCTGTTTTGCAGGAAATTAATGTCAAAGCCGGCTTCAAAACTGTTTCGGTTGAACGGCTTAAGGTTGGGATCAATCAGGTTATTGGTATAACTTGCCGCAGCCTGATTATTATAAGGCTTGCTTGTACTATAAACATTGGATGTAGAATACGTCGGCCCTCCGTAAGGTGAAAGATAATTATTGCCGTAACCTAATGGGTAGCCATAAATATCATTGGAAACGCTTCCTCCGAGAGCCGTAATTGTATTGAACGGAGCAGTTCCTATAGTTTCGCTTGTATTTACACCACGCACTGAAGCAAAAGATCCGCGAATTTTCAGGTTCGAAATAACTTCCGGCAATTTCACATAATTATTGATGACGGAAGCAAGAGATACACTCGGATAGTAATACTGATTATTATTCCCGGATAAAGCGGTGGATTTATCTACACGACCCGTAAATGATAGCGTAGCATATTTGCCGATACCGGCATCCAGAGAAATATAGGCGCTAAAAACCCTCATATCCGATTTAAAGTTATTAACCTGTAAGGGGTTTCTGGAATTGCTGAAATTATATACCCCCGGTACATTCAGATAATCAGTAGACGTGAAACTCGAATTATAGGTAAACGACCTGATGTTGCCTCCGACCAGACCGGATAAAGTAAGCATATTGCTAACAGTATAATTATAATTCAGCTGAAGATCCGTATTGTTATCAAAAAGGCTTCTACGATCCTCCCTGTAGTCACCTAAATTTTGTTCACGGCCATAAGGATGTGCAGAGAATGGCATCTGTTCAGTTCGCAACAAATCATACCCTGTAATCTGGGTCCTGAAATTCACATTTAAGTGAACGTCTATTTTATAATTAGCAGCCATGTAACCGTTATAGTCAGTTTTATAATGACCACGCAACCAATCGTAACTCATAAACCAGGGATTATGATATCGCTGATACTCCGCAAATATGGATTGGGTACCAACCTTTCCGGGCTGCCAGATAGCTTTGATTTTCGGATCGTTAACATCCCAGTCGGCTCCGGTCCAAATGGCTATATTGTAAATAATACTGTTTGGTCCATAATCAACATCCGGAATGTTAGGCGTATATTGCCTGTTGTAATTAAAATTGCCTTCCATCCGCAAGCGTTTGGTGATATTGTATGATCCATAAATATTAAAATTGCTAATGTTTAACTGGGTGTTAGGTACAATACCCCGCTGGTAGGATTGTGATACCGAAGAGCGAAATGTATAGTTTTCGCCCGACGAAGCAAATGCCAGGTTATTGGTTGATTGAATCCCTGTTTGCAGAAAATTTTTCAGATTGTTTACACCACGCGCTACATATGGTGTAGGTTTAATATGTCCCTTCCATGTTAATCCACCCGGGAACGTGGTAGTATAAGTAGTGTTGGGATCATATTCTCCATCCCACTGAGGAATCAACTGACCTTTGAAACGTGGTCCCCATACATCGTAGTCATTATCATTTAATCCACCACCTTTGCCGTCGCCAAATGCATACAATTCGTTTTCGCCCCCGCCGTATTCAAATTGCTGACGGGGAAAGGCCAGAAAGCCTTTGTCAAAAGAATTGGTGGAATTAAATTCGACTGTAACGCCTTTTCTATTCTTTGTCCCCTTTTTTGTAGTAATAAGAATGGCCCCATATTGAGCACGACTGCCATACAATGCGGCTGCAGTGGGCCCTTTCAGTACTGTATAACTTTCCACATCATCGGGGCTGATATTCCAGGTGTCGGAACTGATGGGAACACCATCAACTACATATAATGTAATTTCATTTCCTCGAAGTAATACAGTAGGTTTACGTAACATCTCCGCCGACGCGCCAACGGATAAGCCGGCTATTTTGCCAGTCAAGCCGGTAATGGGGTTAGGATCCCTTGCTTTCACCAAATCCTCACCTTTTACATCCTGCACGGAATACCCCACCTTTGATTTTTCCTTCTCAACTCCCAAAGCTGTAATAACAACCTCGTTCAGTTTTTGTGACTCTGCACTAAGCTTCACATCAATAACGAGCCTGTCTGCAGGGAGCTCCTGACTTAAATAACCCACATAAGAAAAAACCAACGTAGCCGATTCCTGATTTACGGTTATGGCATATTTTCCATTGATATCCGAAACCGACCCGCTCGATGTTCCTTTTATTGAAACACTTACTCCTGCCAGAGGTGAGCCATCTTTAGCATCAGTAATAGTTCCCGTAACACTAATTGTCTGGGCATACAGGCCTCCCATACTCAGATAAATAAAAAAGGCCGAGAGTACAAATTGCTTTAACTTCCGGCCATTCAGTTTGATTGTAAATTTAACATTCATAATACTTTAGTTTAGGGTTCTTATTTTTTAGATTCCAAAACTAAGAGAGGATCGTTACGATTTTGTTAAGCAAAAATTCAATTCGTGTTACAAAAAATATTTTTATGTAATCTTAAGATTATCTTACTCTTCCAGACAATAGCGTTTGCTTGAATAAACTTAACCTGGGTTAAACCTTTACTTAACAATGCTTCTTTTACTTTGAGCCTGCAATCAAACAATGCTGTTATGAAATTAATACAAGAGGACAATCTGGTAAAAGCTGCCAAACTGGAAAAGTTAGGAGGAAAAAACACGGCACGGATTTTAATGTCGCTGCTCCAATATAATAAGATAAACGAAATTTATGAAAAGCATTACGACAAGGATACATCACGTTTTGTGAATGATGTACTATTGGATGCCGGAATTAAATATCACATCAGCGATCCTGATTTAAACAAAATTCCAAAAGAAGGCGGATTTATTTTAATCGCAAACCATCCTTATGGCGGTGTGGAAGGTCTTATTCTCCTGAATACGATTGCCAAAATAAGACCCGATTTTAAAATTATGGCAAACTTCCTTTTTAACTGGATCAATCCGTTAAAAGAAAACATATTCGGAGTTAATCCCTTTGAAACACGCAGAAATGCTCACTCAAGCTTTCAGGGAATAAAAAAAGCTATTGCACATGTTACCTCCGGTCATCCGTTAGCCATATTTCCGGCCGGTGAAGTATCTACTTACCAGCCAGGTTCAAAAGCCATTGCCGACAAACAATGGAGTTCATCCATGATGCGATTCATTAAAAATGCAAGGGTTCCTGTTATTCCTGTATATTTTCATGGTAACAATAGCTGGTTTTTCCATTTCGTGGGCCGGGTTCATCCGTTTTTGCGAACGGCTAAAATCCCATCCGAGCTCCTTAATAAACAAAATGAAACTATTTCCATCCAAATTGGAAATGCAATCACCGTTAAGGAGCAGAATGAATTTTCCGACATCGCTATGTTGGGCAGATATTTAAGAGCCAGGGTGTACTCCTTATCCGGCTTGGTTAAAACAAATCATTTACCGAACCATAATTTTAATATAGACATGAAACCGGTTTCTAATGCAATAAACACGAATACCCTGGCTTTGGAGATCATTAATATAACACCGTATTATCAGTTATTTCAATGGCAAAAATATACGGTTTATTGTGCCCCTTCGCAGGTTATTCCCAAGATTACGTCTGAAATAGGCAGGCTTCGGGAAATCACATTCAGGGAAGTAGGTGAAGGCACAAACGAAAGCATCGATCTTGATACATTTGATACCTTTTACCATCAGCTTTTCATTTGGGACAGTCATTTGCAGAGAATTGTCGGGGGATACAGGGTTGGCAAGGGTAAAGACATTATCAGGCATTACGGATTAAACGGCTTTTATACCCAAACATTGTTCCGTATGGACAGGGAGATATTACCCATTCTTAACGAATCCATAGAACTTGGAAGGTCTTTTATAGTAAAGGATTATCAACGAAGGCCATTATCTCTGTTTCTGCTCTGGAAAGGAATACTTCATTTTTTACAAAAAAATCCGGATTATAAATATCTGGTAGGACCTGTCAGCATCAGTAACAGTTATACCAAACTCTCCCAGGAGATCATCATCCGGTATATTAAAAAACACCATTTCGATCATACGTTAGCCTGGCATCTGAAACCACGGCGACCGTTTGTGTCCAAACCGTCGTTGATTGATATTGATATTTTAACGGAAAAAGCGAATAATTTGCAAGGGTTGGATCATGTGATCAAAGAGGTTGACCCGTTAAATTCCAAAATGCCCGTTTTGCTCCGTAAATATCTTGAACTTGGAGGGAGAATTGCCTCTTTTAATGTCGATCCGCTGTTTAACAATACGGTAGATGGCTTTTTAATCCTGGAACTTAGCAAGGTAAAACCTGAAATGATCAAGGCACTCGGCAGAACCCAGGTTCCTGAGCAACTAGTCGAATTATAAAAAGAGAAGAGTCCATTTCTATTCCGGCCATTTAAATCTTTGTTTCTCCTAACCTCATAATTAATAAGAAAATAAGATGTCTTTAACACTCATCTAAGATTGCACTTCTAATTTTGTTATCAGAAATAAACGAAGAATAAAAACCTAAATCAGCCAGATTATGAAAAGACTATTTTTTATCTCATCCGTGTTGCTCCTGTTCCAATATGGGTTAACGGCTCAGGAGTATGTAATGCTTGCCAAGAAACCGGCGATGCTGAATAAAGAATTACCCAATGTTGGTCCCTCCAAACCCTCGGTTTTCGAGTATGACATCTATTCAAAGCCTGAATTGAAGAAGGATATTGATCCGCAGCTAATAGGCTCTCACTTTCTTGGTAAAGAAATTGCCAGAAAAATGTATTTACTCGACAAAACCTATACGTATGAGGACAAAGTTGCCCCAGGGAATCCGGCAACCACCACTTCGATCCGAAAACCTTTGATATACAATTCTGTTAAAAAGATAGAAGCCTATTTCAGGAAAAGTATCCGGAAAAAACAGGTATCTGAGGAAGTCGCTACAGAGCAATTCAATAAAGTGGTAGACGTGGCCTTGAATATCTTTTTCCAGAATACCGATGCGTTGGAAAATCAATTAAAAACAACTGACAAGACATCGGATCTTTTAGAGCTCTTTACCCGGAGGATACATCTTAATTATAAACAATAGGTCAAAGTCAGGTGCAATTGTTAAATCCGGCAATTAAATTTCAGGTTGAGTGTAAGCTAAGTACAGGTTGGGCCATGAATGGCTCAACCAAACTAAAATAATCTAAGAATAATTTAAGGTATACCTAATGTTAAAGAAATGATGCAACGTTTCCTTTGCGTTGTACCAAACCTGATTTTATTTTGAAGAAAAACATTGAACTAATCGAGACTTGCTCCGACAGCGGTGCAGGAACAAGAGGGGCCGGTTTTGCCTCAGAGGCTTTATACCTGATGGCCCAAAAAGATCCGGGTAATATTTTAAATAATCTGCTTAAAAATACTTGTTATATCCCCTTTCGGAAAGGCTTTAGCTCAGATCATGCCAGAAATATCGAATTGATTTATCATATCTGTCAGTCAATCTCCCGATTGGTCTGTCAGCGATTGACAAACGGTGCCTTTCCGGTTCTGATTTCAGGAGACCATAGCTGTGCAACAGGAACGATTGCCGGTATTAAAATGGCAAAACCTAAATCAAGACTCGGTGTAGTGTGGATTGACGCTCATGCTGATTTACATTCGCCTTTTACTACGCCATCGGGTAACATGCATGGTATGCCGTTGGCTGCCAGTATTAACGAGGATAACTTAGCGCTTTCATTCAAAAAAATTGACAGACAAACCCGTTATTTCTGGGAAAAATTCAAAAACATTGGCAACATATCACCAAAGATCTTACCCCAGGATATCGTTTACATTTCTTTGCGTGATTTTGAAAAGGAGGAAGCCTCTCTGATCAAAACTCACGGAATAAAAGCAATATCCACTCAAACGATTCGAGACTGCGGCACTCCCGGTGTTGTTCGCTCCATTTTAAAACAACTGGAATATTGTACGGATATTTATGTATCGTTTGATACCGATTGTTTGGATGCATCTGTTTCCAAGGGAACCGGACTGCCTGTTCAGAGAGGTCTCATGCCCGATGAAGCAGGAAAACTAACGGAGATGCTTCTGGAAAGTCCTAAAGCTGTATGTTTTGAAATAACTGAGCTTAATCCTTTCCTTGATATAAATGACGAAACCACTTCCATCATTTACCAGATACTTGTAAAGGGGATTCGCGCATTGAGTAAAGAAAAAACCACCGAACAAATATCTTATCAAATTCAATAAAAAGCATATACTGAATTCCTCTCAATTTTTTCCGGGTGATTCTTAAAAAATAAAAGGGTGATTCTCTCGAATGACCCTTTATTATTTTATTTACTACTACTAACTAACTACAACTTACTATTACTTATGAAAAAAAATTATCATTTTTACTACTGAAGAAATCTACTATTCAATAAAAATACAATGGTTTTATACTGGCGTTCTTGAAATGGAGCCTTTAATTGCTGTCTTTATCTTTCTCAAAAAAACAATGTAAAGATAGAGGCCTGTTCTTAATCCTAGGTTAATCTCAGATTAATTTATATTAATTTTTATTGTCCATTTTATCAAATGAAGGGCCCTATTCGTTTTTTTCGAGCAAAATTGAATATTCTCTCTTAATTTTTAAGGGATTAAGCTTCCGGAACCCTGCATTTTCGGCATAAGATACCGATTGCTCGAAATCTTTCTCAGACACGTGACCCGAAGGCTCTGAAAAAAGTAACAACGATTTGTTTTTCATCATTCCATAAAGAAATCTGAATAACTGCTTCCTGTCCGGAACTTCGTGTGCGACTGCAAACAATAAAGCAAAATCGATGGACTGGGTTAGCTCACTAAAACCGGTAATATGATCATAAACCAAATGGGGAACAACGATATTTTCCAGACCTGCATTCTTTGCCCGGCTCACTAATTTATCGAGCATCTTTTCCTGAACATCAAAACAATGAACTTTTCCGGCATTACCCACCATCTTTGCCATGGGTAAGCTAAAGAAACCCATGGCACTACCATAATCAATTACATTCATTCCCGGTTTAATAAATGGCCCAAGAATTTGTTCCGGGCTATGCATATATTTTCGAACCGGGTTTAACAAGAAATAACCAAGCCACCAGGGGCAAACATGTTTCTGATTCATCATAGTCATTTTTTGAGGTATTTTTTTCGAAAATAAACCATGAGAAAAAAGAAAGAAATAACATTTCGGTGAACCCCGGGTTTTTACCGACCGATTTATACCGAACAGCAGAGACAAGAATACTCTGTTCGGCGTTGCATTCGTGGCTATTGCGCAACTAAGGGTAAATCTGGAAATCCTTTCTGAAGAAACAGACCTACACTGATCAACAAAGCAGGCGGAGATTTGTTTCTGTTGATTCTGAAGGCATCACGTGAAAATACTATTTAATGTAGTTTCCTGTCTTGCTTTGGTGTTAATGCTTCAGAGAAAATTCTATGATACAAATTTAACTGAAACATAGCGAATTCTTAATATTTGTCTAACCGTGCTAATATACCTTAGCATAAGCTTTTGATTTATAATAATGAATTTACTCTTACGTATTCCGGTTTTTTATAAAACACAAATTTCCAATTTAATTTTGTACTGTTCCAGGCTGGACCCCCGAAAAACTGCACTGGCTGTTGCTTTGGCACTGTGCCTGGGATCTATTCCGCTTTTTGGATTTACGTTTATTCTTGCCACAACTTTTGGCCTGGTATTCAGGCTGAATCAGTTTATTATCCAATCCGTGCATATCCTGGCCTCTCCGTTGCAATTCATTCTTTTTTATCCTTTTATCCGGACCGGTCAATTCGTCTTTCAACTGGAAGATAAATTTACTTTATCGATAAAGCAAGTCCCTGGTTATCTTTTTAATCATACCGGCGAATTTATCCATGAATACCTGAAAGTGATCCTGGCTGCCACAGGAGTATGGTTTTTAGTATCCATTGTTGCAGGCTATATAGTATTCAGGATTGTATATTTATATTTCTCCAGGATCAATAAATTGAAAAAATCCTTCACCTTACCTCCGCATACCACTGCATAACTTCCTATACCTTCATTGTATTCCTCGTAAGGTTATTTGCTGCACGATTCTCTTCTCTTTAAAAATGTATTGGGGCCGACACTGAAGGCAAAGGAAAGATCGGTCTGAAATGACCTTTCGTTCATATAATTAACAATACCTGTTTATAATAAAAACACAAAACTCTTTCTCCTAAATTCAAAAAATCATTTCTTTGTACCATCAATTTACAGGTTCCTGTCCCAAAACTTGGGATATAGGATTAAATGGGAATCCCGTGTAAAACGGGAGCTATCCCCGTAGCTGTGAGTCATAATTTAGTAACAAGTCATGAGTAGTAAGTCGTAAGACGGGTACTCTGATTAGTACAAAATAGTTTTAGCATCCTATGCCACTGTCATTTTGATGGGAAGGCGCTAAAATATGACAAGCCAGAAGACCTGCCTGCAAATGTAATTCGTAGCTTTCGGGTGAAAGGCGAAGGGTAAAGGCTTCTGAACAAAGCTCTTTTTCTGATCCTCCTCCACCTGAATAGTTGCGATGTTAAAGTTTTGAGTTGTTAAACTTTTAATTCGTAAAAAAATGCGACTATTCACATCGTGGAGTGGTGGGAAAGATTGTACGCTCGCCCTGTATCGAATTCTACAGGATAATAAACATGAAGTAACACACATACTGAATATGTGTGACACGGATAATAGCCATTCCCGCTCACATGGCATGCCCAAACATCTTATAGCACAGCAGGCGGCCTCGTTAGGTATTGAAATATTGCAGCCTGTAAGTGACTTTAAAAATTATGAAACAATTTTTAAGGAAACCATAAAAACCTTAAAGGAGAAAGGAGTTGCAGGAGGTGTGTTTGGAGATATTTATCTTCAGGTGCATAGAGACTGGATTGAACGGGTTTGCGCTGAAATGGAAATTCAACCGTTTTTTCCTCTATGGGAAAATAATACAACCGATCTGCTCAAAGAATTTATTAATGACGGCTTTAAAACTATTGTCGTCTCTGTTAACAGTAAGTCATTACCTCAATCATGGCTCGGACGTGAAATAAACGAAAAGTTTATTGCTGATATTCTAAAATTAGAAGGAATAGATCCCTGTGCCGAAAATGGAGAATACCACAGCTTTGTGTACGATGGCCCAATATTTAAAAAGCCGGTAACTTTTTCACGGGGCCGGGAATTCTTTAAAGACAATCACTGGTTTTTAAACCTTCAATAACTACACATATGAATTTACGTAAGATAATCCTTGCATTATCGCTGATCATTACGGTTACAGAAACTTTTGCTCAGAACCGAATCGTTTCGCTTGCGCCTTCGCTGACCAAGATGATATACCTTCTGGAGGCAAACAATAAATTGGTAGGGTGCACCAGTTATTGCGAAATTGCTAAAACCGATAAAGTTAGTGTAGTAGCTTCGGCAATGGAGGTTAATTTGGAAAAGGTGTATATATCAAAGCCCGACCTGGTTGTTGCAACGTCATTAACCAAACCGGCTACTGTTGAAGCCATTGAAAAACTGGGAATAAAAGTAATCGTATTGCCCACCCCCAAATCATACAACGAAATTTGCAACCAGCTCCTGGAAATTGCAAAACCATTGGGAAAACAAGCGATGGCAAATCAAATCATTGATAAACAAAATTCCAGGCTTGAACAATTAAAACAATCGGTACCTA
>DATBXH010000255.1:0-3125 GCA_036514375.1 Bacteroidales bacterium
CTCCGATGAAACAACCTGTATACAAAGTAGAAGATTTACCGCAGGATGTACCAATCCGTTTGAATAAATACGTTGCAAATACTGGCCTTTGCTCTCGCAGAGAAGCGGACGATTACATACAGGCAGGGCTGATTACTGTAAACGGACAGTTAATTACTGAACTAGGCTCAAAAGTGCTTCCTACGGACGAGATCCGTTATAATGGAGAAAAACTTCAACCAGAGCGTAAGGTTTATATATTACTAAATAAACCAAAAGATTATGTTACTTCGGTAGATGATCCTCATGCAAAACGTACAGTGATGGAGCTCATCAAAGGTGCTTGCCGCGAACGTATTTATCCTGTTGGACGTTTGGATAGGATGACGACTGGGGTACTACTTCTTACCAATGATGGTGAACTTACCAAAAAGTTGACGCATCCCACGTCTAACATCCGTAAGATCTATCAGGTGCATTTGGATAAATCACTTAAACCTGAAGACCTGCATGGTATTTCCGAAGGTATTACGTTAGACGATGGATTCATTCGTATTGACGGTATCAGCTACATTAGCGACGAAGACAAAAGCCTTGTTGGAGTTGAGATTCATTCAGGAAGAAACAGAATTGTGCGTCGTGTTTTTGAGCATTTCGGATATAAAGTAACAAAGCTGGATCGTGTTTATTTCGCCGGCTTAACTAAAAAAAGCTTACAGCGAGGCAGGTGGCGTTACCTGGATCCTAAAGAAGTGGGATTCCTGAAGATGATGAAAGCGTAAGAAATGATTAAGTGTTAATGGTCATCGCTTAAGGTCTTATCACTTTAAAAAAATATACTACTTTTAGGCCCTGTTAGACAATCAATTTAACAGGGCTTTTTTATGAGTTTCAGAATATTGCCTTTATTCATATTCCTTTGCTGGTTTCATAAGATTACCGCCCAATATATAACAATCACCGGCAAAATAACAGATGTGGAAACCCACGAAGCTCTCGCTTTTGTAAATATTTCCTACAACAGCAGCAATACCGGTATCACTTCCAATATCGACGGTGTGTTTAAAATCGAGACTTCAACTCCTTTAGAACAACTTACATTCAGCTACGTCGGATACGATACAAAAACCATTATCCTGCAGCCAGGAGACAATGGGAAAGAACTTGATATTAAACTCACCAAAAAAGAAGTAGAACTGGCTGAGATAAAGGTAAAACCCGGCGAGAACCCGGCGCACCGAATTATCAAAAAAGTCTTGGAAAACCGGGACCGGAATAACCCTGAGAAAATGGGCTCATTCTCTTATTCATCTTACAATAAGATGCATTTTACACTTCAGCAGGATACATCTTTACAACGTAAACATCCCATCATTCATCTTGATTCAACAGGCCGTGATACCTCCCTGATCCGCCTTAATAAAATACTTTCCCATCAGCATCTCCTGCTGATGGAATTTGTGAGTCAACGATTCTTTAAATATCCGGATAAAAACAACGAAAAGATAATCTCATCAAGAGTCTCTGGCTTCACCGATCCCTCGTTTACCCTGCTTGCAACACAAATGCAATCGTTTGGTTTTTATAACAATATGGTTACTTTACTCAATAAGGAGTATCTCAACCCGATTAGTCCGGGAAGCACCAAAAAGTATTTCTTTTTACTGGAAGATACCTTTATTACGGAGACGTTCGATACTCTTTTTGTGATTTCTTACCGGCCTAAACGAGGCAGCAATTTTGAGGGACTTCAGGGTGTACTTTATATTAATACTAATGGGTATGCTATCCAAAACGTAATTGCAGAGCCTTATCTGGACTCGCAGCACTTTGCTATCCGAATTCAGCAACGTTATGAATTAATCGATCATAAACAATGGTTTCCAACCCAACTTAATACGGATTTGTTATTTAAAGGATCTAAGATCAAGACAAAACAGGGTGAACTTTACCCGGTTGGCATTGGTAAAAGTTACCTATCGGACATTAAGCTGAATCCGGATTTAAGTAAGGTAAAATTCTCTAATATCGAAGTTCAGGTGGCGGATAATGCACATAAACAACCGGACAGTACCTGGCTAAGTTACAGGCAATCGCCATTAACAGCTAAGGACTCCGCCACCTATCACGTTATTGATAGTCTTGGTAAGGCCAAAAAATTTGACCAAAAGCTGCAATTCGCCGAAGCACTAATGTCGGGTTACATTCCTTATAAAATCTTCAATATAGATTATCGGAAATTCTTTGGTTACAATCGTTTTGAGGGTATCCGGTTAGGATTAGGCTTGTCAACTAATCAAAAGGTAGCTTCATTCTTCTCGCTGGGGGGGTATTTTGCCTATGGATTAAAGGATGAAGACTGTAAATACGGATCATCTCTGCAACTTTTCAGAGACTGGAACTCGGAGACAAAGCTGACAATCAAATATACCCGTGATGTATGGGAAAATGCACACTATTCTTTTTTTGAGGATAAGATGATGAACTCATCCGAATGGTACCGTGATTTTCTCATCAACGAGATGGATATGACGGAAGAAAAAGAATTATCCCTTTGCTTTAGGGCATTGCAATATTTTAAAATTAACCTGTACCTCAATCAATCCTGGAAACACATTGCCAACTATGGATTTGAAACTATAAGTGAAGGAATTACTGCATTAGCTGACGATTTTCGTTTTACAGAGGCCGGTGTAAATGTGAAATTCGGGTTTAAAGAAAAGTTTATACTCACTCCCAGTAAAAGAAAATTATCCATAGGAACCGACTACCCTATGGTTTGGTTTAATCTGAAAAAAGGCTTAAACACACTAAATGGTGAGTTTCAATATACCACTTACGAATTAAAGCTGTTCAAACGGTTCACTACACGAAAGCTTGGAAAATCATCATTCACATTAGTAACAGGTAAAGTTGACGGTAATATACCAATCTGTAATTTGTATAACGGGAGAGGCAGTTACAGACCTTTTACCCTGGAGGCCGAAAACAGTTTTGCTACCATGCGTCTAAATGAGTTCTATTCCAGTGAGTTTGCATCCCTGTTCTTGCGTCAGGATTTTGGTAGCCTCCTGTTTAATTCTCCTTATTTTAAACCCGAAATCTGTCTGGTTACCAACATAGGCTTTGGCGAGCTTCTTCATCCT
>DATBXH010000256.1:0-2784 GCA_036514375.1 Bacteroidales bacterium
TATTGAAAACCATGACCAAAAAGACTACCAGTTTTCCAATTCAAAAGATCATGACTTTGACATCCAGAAATATCTGAATATTGCTGATGACCTGGATGCCCTTGGTATTATCGGAGCCTACAGATATCTCGAAATATACCTTTTACGAAAGATCAAAATAGAATTATTGCCAGAGGCCGTATTAAACAATATTAGTTTAAGATATAAATATTTTTCAGAAACTTTTGCTAGTGCACCGTCCTTAGGAAAGGCGCACTATCAACGTTATATAGAGGCCCGGAATTACTTTAAGGATCTCAGCATGCAGCTTAAGCTGGTTGAATACGACCCCAATTCCTACCAGGGACCATTGGGGGTATTTAACTATGTTCGGGACAAAATTATAGGAGATAAACGAATACTCCAGGAAGCAATAATTTTAGCGACCTCTTCTGACAATGATTTCTATGTCAGGCATTTCTTTGAACGATTAGGGAAAGAACTGTCGTAATTTCACTTAATATAAAAATCAAGCAGTAGCTCATCTTCGATATAAGCCTGGAGACGATCGCCAATTTTAACCGAACCAACACCAGCCGGCGTACCTGTAAAAATAAGATCTCCCATACGCACAGTGATGTATTGGGAAATATGAGCAATAAGCCGTTCAAATGAAAAAATCATATCCCTGGTGTTGCCAAGCTGCACTGTTTGTCCGTTTAGATCGAGATGAAAATTGATGTTGGTTAAGTCAGGAAACATTTCCTTTGATAGGAATTTACTAATAGGGGCCGATCCGTCAAAAGCCTTGGCAATCTCCCAGGGCAAACCTTTTTCTTTGCATTTGTTTTGTATATCACGGGCAGTAAAATCAATACCAATACCAATCTCCGTAAAATAACGGTTGGCGAATTTCTCATCCACATTCTTACCAACCCGGCTAAGCTTCAGTACGATTTCGGTTTCATATTGCAAATCTTCTGTAAAATCCGGATAATAAAACGGTTTATTGTTATGGATGATTGCCGTATCCGGCTTCATAAAAAATATTGGCTCTGAAGGAACGGGATTATTCAATTCCTTAGCATGATCAATATAATTACGGCCTATCGCAAAAATTTTCATTGTAAAAATCACAAATTTAAGACTCGAAGCTAAGCTTTAGCGATACTATTTTTTCTTATTAAACCCTCTCAGTTTAATAGCTGTCAATACCTTCTTAGTATAAAGCGGGAAATCGTTTCCGATCATCCAGCCATAATAACCCGGATCTTTCTCAAACACTTCTTCCACAGCCATGCCTTTATATTTACCAAAATTAAAGACTTCTACATCTTTCTCATTCAAAACAATACGACCAACAAAATCAACATTCCTGGTTTGAGCTGAAAAATCTGAGAGTTTATCCACATCATTATTTAGATCATGATATTTCTCAAGCTGAGACTGTAACACCTCATAAGTTGCCCTGGTGTCAGCCTCTGCACTGTGAGCATTGTCCAAATCTTTACTGCAATAAAACTTATACGCGGCACTGAGTGTTCGTTGTTCCATTTTATGAAAAATCACTTGAACATCAATAAACTTGCGTTTTTTGAGATCAAAATCCACATCACAGCGAAGGAATTCTTCAGCCAGCAATGGAAGATCAAATTTATTTGAATTATATCCGGCAAAATCACAGCCTTCAAAAGTATTAGCCAGCGTCTGGGCAATTGATTTAAACGTTGGGCAATCTTTCAGGTCCTCGTTAGTAATACCGTGTATGGCTGTAGCTTTAGGATCAATGGGCATCTCCGGATTGATACGGATCGTTTTCGATTCTTCATGATCATCGGGGAATACCTTTAAATAAGAAAGCTCAATGATTCTATCGGAAGCCACATTTATACCCGTAGTTTCCAAATCAAAGAAGATGAGAGGGTTTTTAAGATTTAACTTCATTATAGTAAGTATTAAAAAAGACGAGGCTACCCATTCAGGTAACCTCGCAATATCAGATTCAAAATATCTTCATTATATATTAATCATCATTGGCATTAAAAGCATCAGAATATCCTCACCTTCAACCTCAGATTGAGCAGGAACCATAATACCGGCGCGAGAAGGATCGCTAAGCCCGAAAATCACATCGCCAGATGACAGATTGGAAAGTATTTCAACCAGGAACAGAGACTTAAAACCAATTTCAAGATCATCGCCTTCATACTGGCAATTAAGCCGTTCGTAAGCAGAAATCGAAAAATCCAGATCCTGAGCCGAAACTGTGAGTTCGTTTCCAGTAATGGCCATCTTCACAAGGTTACTGGCCTGATTTGCAAATACAGAAACTCTACGAAGTGAATTATAAAGTTCTAACCTGTCTATAGTCAATGTATTCGGATTATCTGTCGGGATAACTGAATTGTAGCTTGGATAATTGCCTTCAACCAAACGTGATACCAACGTAAAGTTGGTCAGGGTGAAAACGGCGTTTTTATCGTCAAACTCAATTGAAATATCAGCTGTTTCTTTAGGAAGAATATTCTTTAACAAAGAGGCTGGCTTCTTTGGCAGAATAAAAGATGCATCGGTGCCAGGCTTAATGTCGTTACGACGGTAACGAACAAGTTTGTGAGCATCGGAAGCAACAAACGTAAGACTTTTGCTGGTAAGCTCAACAAAAATACCATTCATTACCGGACGTAGCTCATCGTCAGCAGTGGCAAACAGGGTTTTATTAATCCCGTTCATCAATACATCGTAATTCAAACGAAGTGATGTTTTCTTATCATCTTTAACAGTTGGAACCTGTGGAAAATCAAT
>DATBXH010000257.1:0-4092 GCA_036514375.1 Bacteroidales bacterium
TGTAAAAACGGACGGATTATTCCAAAATTGGAGCCAGGTTAAAGCTTATACACATACCAATACCGACGGGACCGTTTCGCTCATCCAGCCAAATGCACAACCTGGCGATGTTAAATTTATCGATCAAAACAATGATGGAAAAATTGATGATAAAGACCGTGTCAACCTTGGTAATCCGTTCCCTGATTTTACCGGAGGGCTCACCATCAATATGTCATGGAAAGGGTTCGACTTTAACATGTTCCTATATGCTTCGTTAGGTAATAAAATCTGGGATGCTACCAGAAGATATGACATAAACTACGCCAATTACCGAACCGATGCACTTAATCGTTGGATAGGCGAAGGAAGTTCAAACTCTTACCCAAGGCTTACTTTGACAGATGCAAATAACAACTGGTCTACGGCTAGCAACTTGTTTGTAAAAGATGGTAGTTTTATGAGATTGCGAACGATGACATTAGGATATACCCTTCCATCCAAGCTTACTCAATTTATTAAAATCAAAAAGCTTAGAATTTATATATCCGGCGAAAATCTGCTGACTTTTACCAAGTACAGAGGTTTCGATCCCGAAATTGGCGGAGGTGTATTTGGAAATGGTATCGACTATGGCAATTATCCCCAACCAAGGACAGTTTTAGGTGGAGTCAATATTTCATTCTAAATTTTTTAAATCATAAACGTATGAAAAACAATATCATAATCATCATAGCAATTACTTTTCTGGTGGGGTCGCAAGGCTGCAAGAAAGATTACCTCGAACTTGAGCCAAAGACCAGCCAAATGGAAGCAAACTATTACAAAACAGAAAGCGATGCTTTATTTGCCATAGCTGCAGTTTATCAAACCATGGCAGTACACAACGGGCTCGAATTTGTGCCCATTACTTCAGATATACTGTCAGATGATGCTTTTTGCGGAGGATCCAGTGCATCTGATATGGTTCAATGGCACCAGATTGAAAGTTCGCAAATGACTGCTGAAAGTGCAACATCCTCCGGCCAATGGTCGCGCTGTTATTCTGGGATTTACAGGGCAAATATTTTGCTCTCAAAACTCGATCAAATTTCGTGGACTGACCCAAATAACAAAAGTCGTTTCGAAGCCGAAGCAAAATTTTGCAGGGCTTATTTTTACTGGGACCTGGTACGTCAATTCGGTTGGGTTCCCATTTTTACCACCAACCTTTCAAGTGTTGACGACTATAAAGGAGCTACCCAAAGTACTCCCGAAGAAGTATACAAGCAAATTGCGTCAGACCTGCTGGCTGCCGTAAAAGGATTACCTGCATCCGTATCGTCAGCAGAAAAAGGAAGAGCAACCAAATATGCTGCACAGGCTCTCCTATCCAGAATTTACCTGTATTATCAGGGATTTGCCAAGCCGGTCTTAGGTATTACAAATGAATGGACAGACGGCACAACCACAATTGATAAGAGCTATGTTGAGAGTGCTCTCGACAGTATTATCCTGAAGGGCGGATACCAATTGTTAACTAATTATGCCGATGTTTTCTCGTGGGAAAATCAGAATAATGCGGAATCAATCTTTGAACTTCAATATTCCGAAAAAGGTAAGTGCGGCGATTGGAGCGCTAATTACTGGAATGTATATGGCAATGTTGCAGTAATCCAATATGGTATACGTGATCCACAGGGAGATAATACCATCTCAACCGGTTGGAGCTTTGCCACGCTGAGCTGGTCACTTGTAAACGAATATGAAGCCGGTGACACCCGTAAAGACGCAACGGTGTACGATGCAGGTACAAAACTTACAAACTACACCAAGGCATATCAAAACACAGGATACTTCAATAAAAAATACATGCCTTTGAAGGCCTACGATGCAACAGTTGGTTCACGTGAACTTAACTATGGCAAGGATTACATTGATATCCGTTTGCCTGACGTACTGCTCATGGCCGCAGAAGTATATTTAACAGATAATCCAGCCAAATCCCTTGACTATTATAATCGTGTCAGAACACGGGCCATGGGAGATGCTGCTGCCAAAACATCCATCACCCTGGATGATATTTACCATGAACGTCGTGTCGAATTTGGCGGGGAGGGCATTCGCTATTGGGACTTGCTACGTCGCGGCCTGGATTACACACAACAAAAGATCCAGGAAAGCATAAATCTGCCCTCAGGAACAACCAATGCAGCTGACTTTCAGGATATAAAATTCAATAAAAATACGTATGGTATGTATCCCATCCCGGCTTCGGAGATCCGCAGCACAAATTCAGGTGTATTAAAACAGTACATTCCTGCATTTCAATAACCAACCTGTTTATTAACAAATAAAGATTAAACCATGAAACATACATATTTTCATCAAATCAAAAATGGTTATGATGCCGGCACAAAGCTCTCCATCAGAAACATTTTTAAAGGTAGCATACTAGCTGCCGGACTTTTAACAATGATATTCTTCTATGGATGTGATCCTACTCAAATGAAAAAGGAAGAATTAGGTAGTATACCATCTGCTGATGCGATATCAATCACCGTTTCACCAGGCAAAGACAAATTCAGGTATGTAGTTACAGCTACCAGTCCTGTTTCGAGCATTGCAAAATGGGACTATGGTAATGGGAGCACAGGAACCGATAAAGATACAGCTTATTATCCGGTAGCAGGGACATACATTATAACTTTAACTTTATATACCAAAGGGGGAAGTGTATCAAAAACCGAACAAATTACTACCACTGAAACCGATTGGTCTTATTTTAACAGACCGGATATCATTGCCCTATCCGGGGGAACAGCTTCACCAACTGGTAAAACATGGGTACTTGACAGTCTTTCGTATGGGCATATAGGAGTGGGACCTGCCGGATCTAACGGACTAGATTGGTGGGGTGCACCTGCCCTTGGCAAGCAAGGCGTTGAAATGTACGATGATAATCTTAACTTTACACTGACTGGTTTTGCCTGCACTTACACGAATCATGGTAAAAGCTATGTTAAAACCTTTCAAGCCTCTAACCCTAATTACTCCAACCAGGTAACTAAAGATGGAGATATCATTGTAGATTTTACTCCGGCACCTGGTTTATGGTCTCTTCAGGACAGAGGTTCTGATAAATATTTAATAATGACAAGCAGCAAGCCTATATTTCCATGCTTTGATGTTGGAGCCACAAATGGTTCTTATAAAATTCTTGCTCTTGAAACTAACAGATTAGAATTGGTGGCAACCGGTGGGGATGGAAATGCATGGCATTATCAGTTAATACCTGAAGGCTATGTAAAGCCCACCATAAAATTAGATTTAACTGTTACCGGAGGTCCTAATGACTTCTCTGCGCAGTTGGTAAATATCCAGGTTCCCAGTGGAATGTCTATTACAAAGGTGGTTTGGAGTTTTGGGGATGGCACGGCAAATGATACAGAAACAGACTACACCAAAGTAATTACCCACAAGTATCTGCGCAAGAACTCCTACTTATTAACCGCAACTTTAACAACTTCAGCGGGCAATTTGGTCAAGACACAAACAATTAATGTAAACCAAAATGATCCTTCTTATGTTCCTTATTTACTAAATGATATGGTAATGTATCAGGATTTTGGCGAAACTTCATTAGTTCCCATGGGCTTTGACAACAGTGATGGTTCAGGAAGTATTACAAAAGTTGCTAACCCTGACGCTTCACTTTATCCTGACAGAAGTGCCGATGTAGGAAAATATACAAAGGTTAATGCACAATATGCTAATGCCTTTCTGTTACTTCCAACGGGCTATAGGTTTAATCTTACTTTACAAACTACATTCAAATTACTGGTTTATGGTCAAGCCGGCGACGATGTATTATTAAAGCTCGAAAATACCGACAAGGGAGGTAATGCATGGATGACAGGCACAAATGATGTAAAGTACAAAATCAAAAAGAGCAACACCTGGGAGGTTGCAACCTATGATTTTAAAGGGATTGGATCAAATGGTGCCGGTGACATAGTCGCAACCGACATTACCACCGATCCGAGGTTCAACGATGGCTATTATAATGTAATCAGAATCATGTACAGACCAGGTGACAACAGTGGAACCTTTACCTTCTATTTAGATGATTTG